>NZ_JXIS01000018.1:0-111704 GCF_000836715.1 Bacillus sp. L_1B0_5
GGACCTTGAGCCCCAGTAGCACCTTGAGCACCCGCTGGACCTTGAGCACCCGCTGGACCTTGAGCCCCAGTAGCACCTTGAGCGCCCGCTGGACCTTGAGCCCCAGTAGCACCTTGAGCGCCAGCCGGACCTTGAGCCCCAGTAGCACCTTGAGCACCCGCTGGACCTTGAGCCCCAGTAGCACCTTGAGCACCCGCTGGACCTTGAGCCCCAGTAGCCCCTTGAGCGCCAGCTGGACCTTGAGCCCCAGTAGCACCTTGAGCGCCAGCTGGACCTTGAATACCTTGAGCACCTTGAGGTCCAGTAGCACCTTGAGCACCTGCTGGTCCCTGAGCACCTTGAGGACCTTGAGCCCCAGTAGCGCCTTGAGCACCAGCCGGACCTTGAGCACCGGTAGCGCCTTGAGCGCCAGCCGGACCTTGAGGTCCAGTAGCGCCTTGAGGTCCAGTAGCCCCAGTAGCCCCAGTAGCCCCCGTAGCACCAGTAGTTCCTCCACCTAGGCAACCAGATCCATATCGAACTAAGATAGCTTGAATTTCTGAAATGAGTTTAACGAGATTATCGATAGCACAGCAATCAATTTTGAATAACTTAGCGATATACAATAAATAATTAAGCAGGCTTTGTAGTTCAACGTATAATGCTCCGCATGAGAAAGGTGTTGTTTTTAAAATAGTTAATAGGTTAGCAATAATAGAATTTCCGATTTGTTTTTGTGCAGGAGACAAATCTAAGCAATTAAGGAATTTCTGTAGGTTATTTAGGACATCAATCAAGTTATTGATATTAACTTGAGAATGGTTTTGAAAGACAGCTTGAATAGCTTGGCCAAGAACTTGAAGAAGTCTAACAAATTCTTTAAGTTCGGACTTAGAGATGTTGATATAACTACAAGCTCTTACTTCGCAACAATCATTACCATAAAATACTTTTCCTTTATTTTTATTGTTCATCTTTTCATTCCTTTCTTTCATAGAATAAATAGTCGTTACTATATATTAAAATGAAATTTAAATTAAATTCGTGATGGACAAACTACTATTTCTCAAAAAATAAGAAGTTTACCTACCTAACACGAACAATAAAAAAGTAGAAAAAAATCTATATGTTTTAAAGAGAATAAATTAGCATAAAAAACTCCCTTTAATTGTTAGAGTTTGCTTAACAATTAAAGGGAGTTCATAGAACAGCATTATCATTTTATAAGTTAATTGCTTCACGATTTACTTTAGGTAAAATCGGAATAGAGATAGTGAAGGTTGTGCCGTCTGGAGCACTAGTCATTTTGAGCGTACCGTTATGATTTTGAATGATTTTTTTTGTTACTGACAAGCCTAGTCCTGTTCCCGAATCCTTCGTTGAGAAGAATGGATCAAAGATATATTCTTGAATAGCTGGAGGAATACCAATTCCGTTATCTGTGAAAGTAATCCGAACGAAGTTATCTAGGCGATAACTAGTGATTTGAATAGAAAGAGGTTTTTCGCCTTGAGCATCGACGGCATTTTGAAATAGGTTTAAAAACACTTGAACAAGTTCATGTCGATCAATATGGACTAAAATATCATCTAATTCATTAGAAAAGTTATAATCAATTGAAATGTTATGCAAGAAGACTTCACTAGCTAGTAACTGTTGAATATAGTCGCGTAAAAATGTATTGATGGGAAACGGTTCTCTTGTAAATTCACGTGTTTTTGAAATCGCTAAAAATTTTGTAATAATATTATTTGCACGATCTAATTCAGGGATAAGCAAGTTTTTAAATAACTCTTTATTTGATGGAGAAACACTTTCTTGTAAAAATTGTAAGTATCCGCGTACTGTTGTAAGAGGATTTCGTACTTCGTGTGCAATTCCAGCTGCGATTCGTCCTGCTAACGAAAACTTCTCTGCATCACGTTCTGTATTTAAATAATGAAAGACACTAATAACTCTAAAAATCTCACCGTTATAATCACGAATAATTCGGTTATTTATAATGCCATAGTTTTTGTCTAAAACTTCTTCATTATATATTTCTGTTCCGGTTCTTAATGTTTCAATTGCTTTGATTTTTTCTTCCGGCAAGTTTAGTAATTGTTGAATTGGTTTTCCAATAATATCATTGCGTATTACACCGAAATCATCTGCGGCAACTTGATTACATAAAGTAATATTCCCTTTATTATCGACAAAGGTTACATGATGTGAAAAAGCATCAAAAATATGAACAAAGTGTTTTTCAAGTTGTTCAAATAAAAATAATGAATCACAAGTAAGTTGAAAATTAGCGTCTTTATTCTCTTTTGGTATTTCTTGAATGGAATGAGTTGTTCTGGTTTTCTTTATTTGTAAACCAATATGTGGATTTTTGTATGTGAAATGATGTGGTAATTGATTCACAAGTTCTTCATAAAAACGTACTTTATTTTCTAGTTCTTCAATTCGTTTTTCATGAAATACAGTAGCATTGTTTGGAAGCATAAATAAATAACCCCTCATTTTAAAAATTCTTCCATATAGTATATCATATTTTTATAAGGATACTCTTAAAGAAAAGGCTACATGATGCAAAGTGTTTGGAAAATGAATAGAAGATGAAGTTAAAAAGGGAGGGATATATGTGCTGTTCATTGGGGTGACAGGATGGGGAGATCATAATTCTTTATACATAGATTCCTATGAAAATAGAAATAAATTACGAACATATAGCGAGTATTTTCCTATTGTAGAGGTGGATAGTTCATTTTACGCGATGCAACCTGCACGAAATTATATAAAATGGGCAATGGAAACGCCGAAAGATTTTTCTTTTGTCGTAAAAGCGTATCAGGGAATGACAGGACATATGAAAGGTGAAATTCCTTTTTCTACGTTCGATGAGATGTTTGATGTGTATAAACAGTCTATTCTTCCTTTAATAGAAGCTAATAAATTAAAAACAATTTTATTTCAATATCCACCATGGTTTGATTGCAAAAAGAAAAATGTAGATTTTCTTCGATATACGAAAGAAAAAATGGAAGGTTTACCATGTGCAATAGAATTTCGAAATCAAACATGGTTTTATCCAGAAATGAGAGATAAGACGTTACAGTTTCTAGAACAGGAGAAATGGGTTCATACAATTTGTGATGAACCACAGGCTGGAATAGGTTCGGTGCCACTCGTGCTAGAGGTTACGAATTCAGACATGGCATTAATACGTTTTCACGGTCGAAATGTTCATGGTTGGCTGGATAAAGGGGAAAATTGGAGAGCGGTTCGCTGTTTATATCGCTACAACAATAAAGAACTGGAAGAATGGATTGAACGACTAGAGCAATTAAAAAAGAAAACAAAGGATATATACGTACTGTTTAACAACAATTCAGGTGGGGATGCAGCAGATAATGCGAAACAGCTTATGAAAATGATGAACATTACATATGGTGAGCCGAAGCCGGAGCAATTAAATTTTTTTGAATGATAATAAACAAGAAAGGCACTGTACAAACAGGGGGAATGTACAGTGCCTTTCTATATGAAAAAGAGGGGTAACAATGTTACTGAGCGTTTGGTTGATTCATCAATTGTTGGCTTCATAATAAATGATAATGGTTATCATTATCATTGTCAATGGTTTTTCTAAAAATATATAAAAAACTTTGTATATTTTAAATAGAGATAAAAAAAGAACAGCGATTAATGCTGTTCTTTTCCGTTGACGAATTGTTGTAAATCAAAAGGAGTTATCGCTTGGATAAATTCTTTTGAGATAAGTGTTTGAACGAGAGTGCTCTTAGAAATAGAAGCACCTGTTTTCTTTTCATAAGCTTGTTTTAATAAATCAAGTTTTTCAGCCGTTTCTTGCGGTAATTCAATTGTAAGTGTGTTCATAATTTCTCCCCCTTATTATTAGAGTACCACTACAGTATAGGAGAGACAAGAAAAGAGAATATGAAATATAAAAAAGGTTACCATTTTTTTATATGGTAACCTTTTTTATGTATAAGAGCTATTAAGCAATACCGATATACTTTAAAGTTTTTGATGGAGTACTGTGATCAAAGAAGTGTTGTAAAAATGCAATATCAACACCTGATTTGTATGCACAATAGCCCCAAGTTTTTCGAAGTGTATGTGAGCTAATCCCTTCTAATCCAACTTCTTTTGCAGCTTTGTTTAAAATGTACCATGCATGTTGTCTCGTAATAGATTTTGTTCCTTTTTGAGATTTTAACAATGGTTCATTACGTTTCCAAGTTTTACGTTCTTTCATGTAGTCTTCGATTGCGTGCTGTAAGTCTTCATTTACAGCAAACCATTTATGTTTCTTCACTTTTTCATTGTAAAATAAAATGGAATGGCGAACATTTTCATTTTCATCGATTACATCACTAACTTTTAATTGTAAGATTTCACTTACTTTTAAGCCAGAATTTACAGCTAATACGAATAATAAGCCATCGCGTTTCGAAGATTGTAAAAGTATATTTTTGATAGTTTCTAATTGTTTTTCGTTTTGAATAGGTTGTCCTGCTTGTTTCATTTCACGCACTCTCCTCTTTTATATGTGTAAAGGAAAGGATTAACTTGTTTCTTACTATAAAGGGAGAGTGTGAATTTCATGTGAACTCCTAGTGAAATTAAGACAAATTATTTGACTTCTTTTACTTTTTGTAAATTGAAATAGAATACAACACTGTTAGTCGTATTATACACACCGTACTCGGCATGATGGAGGTCTAAAATGTTTTTTACAATAGATAATCCGAGACCGGTACCTCCGGTGTGACGGCTACGAGATGCATCTAGACGATAGAAGCGATCCCAAATTTTTTCAAGACTTTCTTCAGGGATAGGGTTTCCTGTATTTTCGATTTCGACTTTTACGGTATCTTCTGCTTCTATAATGGAGACTTGTATTTTTTCTCCATCTGGCGTATAACGAATTGCATTACTTAGTAAGTTCACAACTACTTGCTCAATACGACTACGATTTGCTTTAACAAGTATAGAAGGGTCTGCATCGACGTTCACTTGTAAATGCTTTTCTTCCATGCTAAATAATAATTTTGTATAGACTTGTTGCGTTAATTCACCGATTGAGAACGTCGTCATATCTAGTTTGTAAGTACCAGATTCTAACTTTGCTAATTCTAACATTTCAACAATCAGCCTGTTCATATTTTCTGTTTCTTCTAAAATAACATCAGTATAATACGATGTATCTTTACTAACACCATCTTTAATTCCTTCTGCAAAACTTCTAATTACACTTAGAGGTGTTTTTAATTCGTGTGATACGCCAGAAATGAATTCTTTTCTTGTTTTCTCTAATTGACGTTCACGTTCAATATCTTGTTGTAACTTTGTATTGGCAACATTTAATCGATCGATTCGATCTTTTAAATTTACAGATAATGTATTGATACTGCCGGAAAGCCCGCCAATTTCATCGTCGGCTGTAATAGGTAATTTCTCGCTGAAATCAAAATTAGCCATTTTTTTTGTAACACGATTCATTTTAATTAATGGCTTAACAATGATTTTTGAGTAGTAGAAGGATAACAAAATAATAACGAGAAACACGATGATTAAGGCATAAACATAATAATCTTTTAAAACGAGCATCGCTTCATTAACAGGCTGCAAAGATGCTATCGCAAAAGCGTATTCTGTAATCTTTCCGTTTTCCATAATAGGCTTTACAAAGATACTATTTTTTATATTTTCTCCGCCATCTAATATGAAAGTGTTTAATTGGTTCGAGTTAGAAGTACCATCTCTAATAATATCTGCAAAATATTGAACGGCTTGTAATGTTTCAATATCATTTGCAAGACGAACCTCAGCTTTGGATGGGAGCTGTAACTTAGTTATAACACCTGTAAAGACGATGCGAGTTGTAGATTTGTATCGGCTCCCAAGTCTATTCTTAGAAGGGTTACCATTAATTGACTGGAAATCCGAATAGAAATGTTCGTTTTGCCATTGATTGTAATTCGTTCCTAATTTTTGTGGTGTGATTATATTATTTTCTTGTACGACTCCATCAACATTGATTATTACATCTTTTTTTAAACCTAAATTTTCGAATTTATTATATTCTTCTGGTGTTAAAAGATTATTGAGTGGAATGGAATACTGTTTAGTATCGTTGGGATTATATACATCGATATAGTAATTGTTATCACTTTTAATAATACCGTTAGAATCCAAAAACTGCATATCGGCATTTGTTTTATCATGAAATTCTTGTTTTAGTTTTCTAACTTTTTCATAACTTTTATCACTTTTGTCATAATTATCTACGAATTTTTCAAAAGCAGTTTGGACTGTTTTTACTTTTTTATTAATATAAAATTTCTCTAAAAATAGAGATTGTCCTAGGAAAAAAAGTAGGAATATGATTGTAAATAAAGTTGATGTTAATAAAAATAGTTTAAAGACGATACTTCTGTTTTTCACTGCGTCACCTCTTATGAGAAATACTGTAAATGATTTCTTTATCCCGCTTTAACCGGCAATAAGACTCCCACTTCAAAATTCGGCAAATACAAGAGAGTTAGGTGGGAGATCAACTGCCCGTAAAAGTCCGATTGGCTCAACTCATAATCAGTGGGGAATGGGAAAAATCCCCACTGATTAAAGTTTCACTTTATTATAACAAACGTTACAAGAAAGTAGAGGGGAGAAATCTGTCTCTTTATAAAATAGTTATTTATAAAAAGTCACATAAAAAGAACTCACCAGACGTATGACGAGTTCTTTAATGTATTATTGTTGAATTGCTGCATCTAAAGCAATTTCAATCATTTCGTTAAATGTAGTTTGACGCTCTTCAGATGTTGTTTCTTCGCCAGTGAAGATGTGATCGCTAACTGTTAATACAGATAATGCATTTACACCGTATTTCGCTGCTAATGTATAAAGAGCAGTTGTTTCCATTTCTACTGCTAATACACCGTAATCTCCAAGTTTTTTAACCATGTCCATGCTTTCGCGATAAAACACATCTGCTGTTAAAACGTTACCGACACGAACGTGTAATCCTTTTTCAGTTCCAGCATCGTAAGCTTTCTTTAAAAGATCAAAGTTTGCAGCTGGCGCGAAATCAAATCCTGGGAATGTTAAACGGTTCATATTAGAATCAGTACAAGCCGTCATTGCGATAATAACATCACGAACTTTTACATCTTTTTGAATTGCACCGCAAGTTCCAACGCGAATTAAATTTTTAACTCCGTAGCTTTGGATTAATTCGTTTACATAAATAGAAATAGAAGGAACACCCATACCTGTACCTTGAACAGATACACGTTTTCCTTTATAAGTTCCAGTGAAACCTAACATACCACGTACGTTATTATAGCAAGTAACGTCCTCTAGAAATGTTTCAGCGATATATTTTGCACGTAATGGATCACCAGGTAATAGAATAGATTCAGCGATTTCGCCTTGTTTTGCTTCGATATGTACACTCATGAAAAGTCCTCCTTATAATGTATTGATAGAAATCAATATCATTTGCATTATACACTACGAATCCTTTCAATTAAAATCTTTTTATTATTTGTAATATGTGCAAAATAGGAGGATTTCATAAATCATAATCTAGAATATATATCTTAAGAAGTTTTGTATGAATAGAGACAATAAAAATGGTAGGTGATGTTTTGAAAAATCTTGTCATTGGGCTTATTGCGTTAGTACTTATTGTGGCAGGAGGATTTTACATAAAAAAATATCAAGAAAACGAAGAGACTGTAGGAGATGTTCAGGAAGTAAAGTGGGATGTTTCAAATGGAAAGGGAAATGAAAAAGTAGATATTGTATTTCAGTTGTTAAACAAAAAGAATAATGAAATTCGTGGTGTAAATGATCAAATTCGGGCAGTGATTGTAGACGGACAGCTAAAAAACATACAACAAATTAAACCTACATTTGCAGGGAACGGGTCATATAAGTTATCTTCCAAAATAGCGAAAGACGAAGAATATACAATATTTTTATACGAAGATAAAAATAAGTCCGTAGAGTCATTCGCTAGGAAAGATTTTGGTAGAACGAAAGAGGAGAACAATAAGAAAAAAGTGAAATTTCCAATCGACAGTGTACTTACAAAAAAAATAGGAGATTATGAAGTTTCTCTTTTATTTGGAGCATTACATCCGAATGAACCAGTTACGTTAACATTTCAGTTTCAAGCGAAAAAGGGTGAAAAATTGAAATTACATTCAGAGAGAGGAGAAGTAGAGTCACTCTATATCGTGGATGAAACGAAGGAGAACTTTTTATACGCTATGCCTGTAGATACGGATGAGCAATTACAATACCGGATTACATTTCCTGCCGAGGGCACGTATAAAATGTGGGGGGATTTCTATATAAATGGTAAGAAGTATGAAAAAGAATTTATTGTACAAGTGCAAAAAAGAAAAAACAGCTAAGAATTTAGCTGTTTTTTCTTTTTCCTATTAATTTTGTTACAGAGAGCATTGTAATTGGTAAAGAATGATTCTTCCTAAATGCTAAATATTTACCGCTCCATGCTGGTTTATATTTTTCTTTAAAATGTCGTAATCCGCTGAAACTATACGTATAACGAACGTTATTAAAGATTGCAGCAGCCACTCGTTCAGACCAGAAAGACTGTGTAGATAAACCAACATTTGAAAGTGGTGCCATACCAATATTAAAGGAGTGGTATTCATTTTCTTTTGCCCATTGGAATAAGTGGATGAAAATTGCGTCCATAATGCCGCTAGGCGCATCGGGATAATATCGCATTAAATCGACAGATAATGATCCGTTTTGATATACGGGCATGAATGTTGTGAATGCAATAATTTTTCCATCTGCATCAGATAATGTTGCGATAGGAGCGCGACTAATATATTCACGATCGAAGTATCCGAGTGAAAAACCTTTCTCTTTTTTTCCACCAAGCCATGCATCTGAAACTTTTCTTAATTCTTCATATAATTCGTCTGAGAAAGGTGGCTCGTGAATAGAGAATGTATAGCCTTCTCTTTCAAAACGGTTGAAAGTAGCTCGCATGCCAGCACGTTTCTTTCCTGTTATTGTAAATGTATTTAAATCAACAACAGCTTCTTCACCGAGCTTAAAGAAGTTATAACCAAAATCGTGATATAAACTCATCCATTTGCTTTCAATTTGGTAGAATACACAAATGTATCCAAATCGATCAGCCTCAGCTAAAAACTCTTGCAATACAGTACGATAGGAGGAAGGGTCCCCAATTGGATCACCTAGTACAATAAGTCGTTTTCCAGTTATTGAGAAGAGAATGAGAGCTTTTCCATCGCTACTGAAAAAGAACTGTTTATCTCCTAAAAAACCTAAATGACTAAGTACATTTCCGCCATGTTCATCTAAGAAGTTTTGTAATCTTTTATCATTAGCTGGTTGCCCGGGAAATTCATTTCGATAACGATTTGCAATGAGTGAACCAATTAGTAAAAAAGTAGGAACAAAAAAGGCAGCTGCTAATGCACTTCGTTTCACTTGTGTAATATTACGAACGACAAAATCAGGTTTGAATGCTTCTTTTGCACCTGCAAATAAAATACCTAAGTTTTTATATAAATATAACGTTACAAGTAGGAATATAAAAACTTTTACGATATCGGAAAGTGAGACTTCCATTTTCTCACGTACAAACCTTTTACGAAGCATATACAATACAGCGAGTACGATTAATAAAATAAACGTTTCTTCAACATCAATTCCTTTTAGTGTATTAAAAATAGCAGCTCCAATTAAAGAAACAATCGTCATATAATAAGAACGTTTTGTTCCGTAATATATTCCCCGTGAAAGAATGAGGAGGAGAATACCGAATGTTAGCGATAAGCTAAAAGAAAATTGAATAAGGTGTTTTGGAGCTAGAATATGTAAGGCGTGTGCCCGATTTATACTTGTCGGTAGAATGGTTGATAAAATAACCATTAAGCCAGCAAATACCGTTAAAGCAGCAGATGCCCAAGAACCTAACTTTCCTAGAAAGTCACGCTGCAAAGTCCATATAACACCAGTTGTCTCTAGTGCAGGCGCAATAAAAGGTTTATCTTCAAACTTTTTAATGGCTACTCCTGTCATTTCAAAAGCTGCAAAAATGAGACCAAGGCAGAATGGTAAGATGTAATAGACGAGACGATATAATAACATAGCAGGGAGTAAAACACCTGTATCGATGCCGTATTGCCCAAGCCCAGTTAAGAAGACAAGATCAAATGATCCAAGGCCACCAGGAACAAGACTAACGACACCAGCTAAAGCAGCAATGACATATACGCCTAAAAACTTTTGGAATTCGATTTCAATGCCAAATAATAGTAATATGACGTACATAACAATACCAGCAGATACCCATTCGACTAATGAAACTAATGAGTATAAAACAGTTGGATTTTTCTCCTCTTCTTCTTGTCCCTCTGTTTGCGTCGCTTTTCTATTTTTTAATTTAGAAAATCCAATATATATAGGGACGAAAAGAGCGAAGAAGATAAGAACAGGCCATAGCCATGGTTTTTCATGTAAAATAAATCTCGTGTCTAATATTCCGATAAGACCAAGAAATGAAAGAATGGCTAATCCATTAATAAAGGCAGTTGTCATCCAAGCGATACTTTTAATAAGTTTTCCATTTTCTTTTATGTATGGACGATAAAGCATTGTGCGTACGCCGGCTCCAACGAGACCGCCAAACCCGATAAATCCATTTAAAGTATTAGCAATCCACGAGATACGGAAAATCTTTTGGACAGGGATATCAGCTTTTAAGTAACGAAGCATAACATAGTCATAAAAGAACATTGTTGATACAGCAAATGCACCAAGTGTAATTGCTAAAAAGACTCCTCCAGTTGGAATGTTTTTGATTGTATCAATCGCTTCTAAAAAAGAAATGCCCGCTAATTCTTTTTTTGCTTGAAAGAATACAATTGTTAATACAACAAATGGGAAGATAATTTTCCCGATTTGTAAGAAACGTTTCCATGAAAACGACATAAATACAACTCTCCTTGTGTAAGAAAACTGAGACAATAATATTATTATGACAAACTTCAAGAAAAATAAAAAGGTAAATTCCTGTATAGGGGAGCTATTTTTTATATAGGTATATTTAAAAGAATATTTTGTTTATCAGAAAATTAAGTTAGAATAAGATGAAAGAAGGAGGAGGAGTATATGATTATAAAAGGTTATGTAGGATATGAGTTAGAAAAAGCGAAACCTAATACATCAGAAGACTTTTTTAACAGATCTGAAGTGACATATATATTAAATGATAAAGAGAAAACTTTTTCGGTTTTATACGTTCGATATTTTGAAGAAGTTTTACAAGAAATTACTCCTTTTGAAGGAAATCCAGTGTATAAAGTAGAAGAACAAAACATATATTTGCGCGATATTGTAGCGATATGTTGTTTAGTGAAAGATAGGGAGCTTCGTGCGCAAAAACGTTTGTATTTAAATAATATGGAAGAATTTCAACAATATTTTGATGAGGGAACGGTGTCGAAAGTACAAGAAATATTGGCTGAATTACATAAAAATAAAAGAGTAGAAATAGCGTGAAATGGCAAAGGAGAGAGAAAAAATGTCTAATTTGATGGTTGAAAATCAAACAGAACAAGTTTCTATATTTTTAGAAGATGCTATTTATTTGATAACCAATTATGTAAATTATCATACGTTGCCTTCTTTATTAGAGGAGACACCGGCAGGGAATGAGCAATATTATAAAGGGTTATTAGCATCAATGAGACGACTTCTCGTTTTTTGTGAAGAAGGACATGATGCATGTTTTGTTTTGTTGAATAGTCAGCCATTTCGAAAAACAGCAGCTGAAAAAATTTTATATAAAATTTACCATCAAGTAATTGCAGAGTTTTTTTCACCGAAGAGTGATTATTGGTATGAAAATAGTCGGTCTGCATATACAGGAAAAAATTCTATCGTTTTTCAACAAACACCACCTGCATCTTTGGGGCAAGTGATGAAGAGTTTAGAAGGTAAATTTCAATTGATGCGTGAAGAACTAGAATATTATGAGACGGATTATCAGACAAAGATGTTACACAAATATTGATTGAGAAAAAGAAGCTAAGGTGACTTAGCTTCTTTTCCTTTTGTACAGTTATATAAGGGATTTTCGTTGAATATAGTTAAGTGGATAGCATTAGGGAGGTGCAACATGAATCAGCAAGGTGTATTTACAGATTACTTTCATGAAGTAGAAAATTGGTGTGAAAGTGTTCTTCATGTATTAGATAGCCGCGCAATGGAAGTGTATGATGTCCATATGCTTGCTTATAAAATTCAGACGTTATTAGAGCGTATGAAAGAGCATGAGTATGAAACAGATGCAGAGTTTATGTATGAAATAAGCGATGATGTAGAACATATTCAGCATCACTTGCAGGAAGTATTTATGCAAGAAGAAGAGGAGTATGAATTATATGAAAGAGGGGATAGTGAACGAGCTGTTCCAATTGGAGGACATACACTCCCACCATTACCTTATCCGTATAATGCGTTAGAACCGTATATTTCTAAAGAAATTATGATGTTACACCATGATAAACATCATCGTAGTTACGTGGAAGGGTTAAATAAAGCAGAGAAGATGATGGAAGAAGCGAGAAAAACAAATCAATTTGATTTAATTAAGCATTGGGAAAGGGAAGCGGCTTTTCATGGATCAGGTCATTACTTACACACAATATTTTGGAATAACATGAAAAAAGATGGTGGTGGAAGTCCAAGAGGTGCTTTTTCACAACAAATCGAACAAGATTTTGGGAGCTTTTTACGTTTCCAAAAACATTTTACAGAAGCGGCCTCTAAAGTAGAAGGTTCAGGCTGGGCAATTCTCGTTTGGGTGCCCCGGTCTGGAAGGTTAGAAATTTTGCAAAGTACACTTCATCAATTATTTACACAATGGGATACGATACCACTTCTTGTACTAGATGTCTGGGAACATGCGTATTATTTACAATACCAAAATCGAAAAGATGAATATATTAAAAACTGGTGGAATGTTGTAAACTGGCCTGATGTAGAAAAAAGGTTTGAAACTGCGAAACAAATTGAATGGACACCATATTAGACGCAAATTCCCTGCGTCTTTTTTAATGGAAGCAGAAGGAAGATTTCGTTCATATTTTAAAAGGCCAAGCATACACTTGTACAAAAAGTGCCAAAAGGACGTGGGGGGAAATATGAGACGAATTTGTGTAATCATTACGCTTCTTATTATGTACGCAAGCGTTATGCCGATTCCTACATATGCAAAGATGAACAGCAATGTCAGTGCTCGAAATGCTGTATTAATGGAGCAACAGTCTGGTCGTGTATTATACGGAAAAGCAGAACATGAGCCGCAAAAAATTGCTAGTATAACAAAAATCATGACCGCCTTGTTAGCTGCTGAATCAGGGAAGATGAAAGAAATGGTATCAGTTAGTAATGAAGCGGTGAGAGTGGAAGGATCGGCAATCTATTTAAAGCCTGGACAAAAAGTGAAGTTAGAAGATTTAGTATACGGACTTATGCTTAGATCTGGTAATGACGCAGCGCAAGTAATTGCTGAAAGTGTGGGTGGGAGTATAGATGGATTCGTATATTTAATGAATGAGAAGGCAAAAGAAATTGGAATGAAAGATACTCACTTCTCAAACCCTCATGGTTTAGATGGAGATGGATCACATTATTCGTCGGCTTACGATATGGCATTATTAACAAAATATGCAATGGGGAACGAGAACTTTAAGAAAATCTTTGGAACAAAAACGTATAAATCAGATTCTTGGGATTACCCGTGGAAAAATAAACATAAGCTGGTGACATCTTATTATGAATTTGCAACAGGAGGAAAAACAGGCTTTACGAAGAAAGCAGGAAGAACGCTTGTTACAACGGCATCAAAAGATGGACTAGATTTAATTGTCGTAACTTTGAGTGCTTCTAGTGACTGGGATGATCATATGAATTTGTTTGATAAAGGTTTTGAACGTTTCAAACAAACGAAAGTTTTAGGACAAGGAGCAATTGCTGAAATAAATGAAAAGAAGTATGCCAACCATGTTTATACGAAAAATGGTTTTTCAGTACCGTTAACTGAAGAGGAAAGAAAGAACGTGGTATTAAAAGTTGAACTTGATAAAAGTGCAAATCTTAAGGACGGAGTAAAGGTTGGAAAGACAGATGTTTATGTTGGTAATGAGAAAGTTGGAGAACGGAATTTATTTTATAGTAAACGGAAGTTAGTAGCTACAACGGGACTTTACTGGAATAATGTGAAAGAGATTTTTTCTTACATGATAGGTGTTGGGAACGATGGTTAATCTCGTATGGGTAGCGATGGCTGTTATTGGGATTGTATACGCCATGATAAACGGAACGATGGAAGAAGTGAATAAAGCTGTATTTGACGGGGCAAAAGATGCAGTAACGATTTGTATAGGACTTATTAGTGTTTTAGTATTTTGGCTTGGTTTAATGAAAATTGCAGAGGAAGCGGGACTGTTAAAAAAGTTAGTTACACTTTTTATGCCGATAGTAAAGAGGTTGTTTCCAGAAATACCGAAGGATCATCCGTCCATGGGATTTATTTTATCCAATATGATGGCAAACTTTTTTGGTCTAGGTAATGCAGCAACTCCTCTTGGTATTAAAGCGATGGAACAACTAAAAGAGTTAAATGGAGGAAAGGATTCGGCGAGCCGTTCTATGGTGACGTTTCTAGCATTAAATACATCGGCTATTACATTAATTCCTACGACAGTCATTTCAATTCGAATGACGTATGAATCAGCGAATCCTACTGAAATTGTTGGGGTAACTTTTATTGCACAAGTACTTTCTATGATTGGAGCAATTTGGATTGACCGCTATTTTTACCGAAGAAGGAGTAGAAAGGGGCGGAAAAAATGAGTATTGTAAATACAATTTCCTTATGGGTAATCCCTTGTGTAATTGGTTTTATCCTTTTATATGGGACGATAAAGAAAGTGCCGACGTATGAATCGTTCGTTGAGGGAGGAAAAGAAGGGATTCAAATTGCAATTTCCATTTTACCGTTTATGGTTGGAATGCTTGTGTCTATTTCTATATTCCGATCGTCAGGTGCGCTAGATGCAATGATATCAGTAATGAAGCCAATGTTAGATTTAATTCATGTTCCAGCAGAAATCGTTCCATTAGCACTAATACGCCCTATTTCTGGCTCTGCTGGTCTAAGTATTACGACTGATTTAATTGCCACATATGGGCCAGATTCATTCATTGGGAGATTAGCTTCTACGATGCAAGGGAGTACAGATACGACTTTTTATATTTTAACAGTATACTTTGGAGCTGTTGGTATTAGAAAAATGGGAGATGCATTAAAAGTAGGTCTTTTTGCAGATTTAATCGGAATTATTTGCTCGATTGTCTTTGTTTCTCTATTGTTTCAGTAAAGCTATTCATTTTTTATGCTATTTCGCGTATAATACGTATACGACCACTATTAAGGTGTAGCTTAATAGTGGTTTTTTTATGCAGTATTTTTGACAAAATGATGAACTTTTATTGTGAGAAATATGAAAAATATGGACAATAATAAAGGATAAAAACATGATTTGACCTTTATATGTTTATTATCATCGCTATGTTGTTTAAGTGAGATGGAGCGAATAACCGTAAAGCGTATGCGGTTGCCAAGTCTTTCTAATGTAAGGTAAGATAAATTCGAGGTGAAAAAAAGAAATGGAACGATTACAAAAAGTGATTGCGCAAGCAGGTATTGCATCGAGAAGAAAGGCTGAGGAATTAATTCAGCAAGGAAAAGTAAAAGTTAACGGAAAAATAGTGAAAGAGTTAGGAACAAAAGTAACTCCTCAAGATAAAGTAGAAGTAAATAACATCCCTCTTGAAAAAGAAGAACCTGTTTATTTTTTACTATATAAACCAACTGGTGTAATTTCAAGTGTATCAGATGATAAAGGTAGAAATGTTGTAACAGACTTTTTCCCTGAAATTACACAACGTTTATTCCCAATCGGACGTCTAGATTATGATACGTCAGGAGTATTATTAATGACAAACGACGGGGACTTCGCAAATATATTAATGCATCCTAAATATAAAGTTGAAAAAACGTATGTTGCAAAAATAAAAGGTCCACTAACAGGTGAGAAAATTCGTATGTTAGAACGCGGTGTTGCACTAGAAGATGGTAAAACAGCACCAGCACATGTGAAAATCATTTCTTGGGACAAGCGTAAAGAGATGGCTATTGTACAATTAACAATTCATGAAGGACGTAATCGTCAAGTGCGTCGTATGTTTGAAGCGTTAGACTGTAAAGTAGTGAAATTAAAACGTGAACGTTATGCTTTCTTAGAAGTAGGAAGCCTGCGACCTGGTGATGCGAGAGAATTGACACCACATGAGGTGAAACAATTACGCGCGCTTGCTTCTACAAAGCCAAGATAAGCTATAGAGTTAAAAATTCACCAGTGGAGTGCTCTGCTGGTGATTTATTCAATACAACATTTACAGAAGATAATACATAACATTTACCGAGGAGAGGAGAGGTAATATGAAGAAAAATCGCTTATTATTTCGCGTTATTATTCTACTCATTTTATGTGGTGCTGTAGGATTTACCCTTTATCAAGGATTCTTTGCTAATAAAGAGAAAATGCAAATCGGAAAAGAAGCACCTAACTTTGTTGTGACGGATTTAGAAGGGAAGAAAATTGAACTAAAAGATTTAAAGGGGAAAGGTGTATTTTTAAACTTTTGGGGCACGTGGTGTAAACCTTGTGAAAAAGAAATGCCTTATATGAATGAGTTATATCCAAAGTATAAAGAAAAAGGCGTTGAAATCATAGCGTTAGATGCAGATGAAACGGATATTGCAGTAAAGAACTTTGTGAACCAATATGATTTGAAATTCCCAGTTGCAATTGATAAAGGACAAAAGATTATAGGAACATATGGAGTAGGTCCATTACCGACAAGCTTTTTGATTGATAAAGATGGAAAAGTAATGGAGCAAATTATAGGTGAACAAACGAAAGAACAGTTAGAAGGGTATTTAAAGAAAATTACTCCGTAATAAAGAAAGCCTTTACATAAGAGGTGCGTGTCTATAGTGCCTCTGGTTTAAAAATTCTGAGTATTGCGGTAACTCGAGGTTAGAATATACAATAGTACATATAGATACAGGGGC
The DNA here is from genome assembly GCF_000836715.1 of Bacillus sp. L_1B0_5. Taxonomy (NCBI): domain Bacteria; kingdom Bacillati; phylum Bacillota; class Bacilli; order Caryophanales; family Bacillaceae; genus Bacillus; species Bacillus sp. L_1B0_5. The sequence continues at coordinate 17,219 of NZ_JXIS01000018.1, forward strand.
GGTGAGAGTGTTGAAAGAAATTAAGTGTGAATGTGGACATGTTAATCCGATAGGAACCGTTTTTTGTGAAGCTTGCGGGAAACCATTTGAAAGCAATGAAAATGCAAAACTATTGGATATGCGCTATGAGGGGAGTGCACGGAGATCTCTCACGCAAACAAAAACGATAGTCGATAAAATTTGGAGCTTTTTCTCTTCTGTAAAAGTGGGTGTATGGCTAATCGTTATAACTTTAGCTGCATCAGCGATAGGAACTATTTTTCCGCAAGAAATGTACATAACTCCAGGGATTGCACCAGCTGAATATTATAAACAAGAATACGGATTTTTAGGACAATTATACTATCAATTAGGATTTAATAATTTATACGGTTCATGGTGGTATATGATTTTGATTGCTTCTATCGGTATTTCACTTGTGATATGTAGTTTAGACCGCGTTATTCCGCTTTATAAAGCTTTGAAAAAGCAAGGCGTAAAAAGACATCCTAGCTTTTTAAAGAGACAGAGAATATATGGGACTGGTACACCGCAAGATGGTGACCTGGAAACAGTGCAAAAGAATTTAAAGAAAAGAAACTATAATGTGAAAGTGGAAGACGGAAACGTTTTAGCAGAAAAGGGACGCTTCTCGCGTTGGGGTCCATATGTAAATCATATCGGTCTTATTATCTTTTTATTCGGTGCGATGCTTCGTTTTTTACCGAGTATGTACGTAGACGAAGCACTTTGGTTACGTGATGGTGAAACGAAAGAAATACCAGGGACGGATGGACAATACTACTTAAAAAACGAGAAATTTATAAAAGAAGTTTATGATAAAAGTAAGGACAAGGAAGTTTTTGAGGAAGCGATTGATCGTGTAGGCGATAAAATGATTGCGAAAAACTTCCAAACGAATGCTGTATTATATAAAGCTGTGGGTGAAAATATAGTAGGGCAAAAACCAAAGTTGGAAAAAGTAAAAGAAGCGGAAATTCGAGTGAATGAACCACTGAAATTTGATCAATTTGCAGTGTATCAAGTGGATTATAAAGAAAGTGAATTTAAAAGTATGTCCTTCAACTTGCAAAATAAAGAAAATAATCAAAAATGGGGACCGATTAAAGTAGATTTAACGAATCCTAAGGAAAAATATGATTTAGGAAATGGTTATTCTCTAGAACTATTAAGCTATTTTCCTGATTTTTATTTTGATGAGAATGGAAAACCAAATACAAAAACGAAATTACCGAACAATCCTGCATTTGTATTTAAAATGTTTACACCTGAAACACCGGATGGTGAAGTGAGTTTTGTTGGTATTCAGCAAAATATAGAACCTGATGGAAACAACAAATACAAAATGTCGTTTGCAGGTGTTGAAATGCAAAATGCAACAGCACTTACTGTAAGAAAAGATTTAACGCTTTGGATTCTCGGTATTGGAGGATTTATATTTATGGTTGGTGTCATTCAAGGTATGTATTGGAATCATCGCCGTATTTGGATACAACGGGTTAATGATGAATGGTGGATTGCAGGGCATACGAATAAAAATTGGTTCGGTTTAAAGAAAGATATTGAAAGAGTAATAGAAGGTACAGCAATTCCACAGCCAAATGATAAAGTAATTGATAAAAAAATTAGTTAAGGTGGGGAAACGATATGGTGCAAATAAGTAGTAACTTTCTCTTTACCGCATTTATTTTATATTTAATTGCGACTCTATTTTTTGGGGGAGCCATTAAAGAAAAGGGTCATAAATGGGCAAATATAGGAATAACAATTACAATTTTAGGGTTTATAGCACAAACAGTATATTTTGTTACAAGGTGGATTGCATCAGGGCATGCGCCAGTTAGTAACTTTTTTGAATTCGGTACATTTTTCGGCATGATGCTTGTAGGAGCATTTATTGTAATGTATTTTATGTACCGCGTAAGTATAATCGGACTATTTGCATTACCAGTTGCGCTTTTATTAATTGCCTATGCAAGTATGTTTCCGAGGGAAATATCTCCGCTTATTCCATCATTAAAAAGTAATTGGTTACATATTCACGTGACGACTGCAGCAGCAGGACAAGCAATTTTAGCGATTAGTTTTATTACGGGCGTTATGTATTTATTGAAAAATGTAGATCAATCAACGAGAAGTAAACGGACATTTTGGCTAGAGATGGTAGTATTTACACTTGTTTGTACAGTTGGATTTATTGGAGTAACAACGGTATTTTCTAGTATGAAATATGAAGCGAAGTTTCAATGGATTGATAAAAATGAACAACAACTGGAAATGAAGTATAATCTTCCGGCTTTAGTTGGACCGCATGAAGGGAAGTTACTGACAGAAAATAAATTAGAACCGGCAGTTGAAGTTCCAGCGATTGTAAATGCGAAAAAATTAAATACTGTTATTTGGTCAGTGTTAGTTGGAACATTACTTTATATTGTATTAAGACTTGTTTTACGGAAGCGAGTATCGGCGGCACTTCAGCCGTTAGTAAAGAATACGAATAGTGATTTACTAGATGAAATCGGATATCGATCTATTGCAATTGGATTCCCGGTTTTCACATTAGGAGCGTTAATTTTTGCAATGATTTGGGCTCAAATAGCGTGGACGCGTTTTTGGGGCTGGGATCCGAAAGAGGTTTGGGCACTTATAACGTGGCTCTTTTATGCTGCAGTACTACATTTACGATTATCTAAAGGGTGGCATGGAGAGAAATCAGCTTGGCTTGCAGTAATTGGTTTTGCAATTATTATGTTTAATTTTATTGTAGTAAACTTAATTATTGCCGGTTTACATTCATATGCATAGAGAAATAAAATAGGAGAGTGCATGTCACTTTCCTATTTTATTTTTGTCAACTTTTCTTCTTTTTTGAGAAAAACATGACAAAGTAGCGGTTGATTTTGTAAAATGATGTCGAGGACATTATATACTGTTCAAAAAAAATACATAGTTTTGGAAAAAAATTGAACAAAATTTATTATTCTTGTGAAGCATAATATGGGAAGTGAAACATTTAGAAGATTGCTTAAATAAACGAGAATAGCGCAACATAATAGTAAAGAAGGGTAGGTGTGAACCGCTGAGGTGAGAGTACGCAGCGGGTAGAGATGGAAAATGAATCAAGAATTTTAATTGTAGATGATGAGGATCGTATTCGTCGTTTATTGAAAATGTACTTAGAAAGAGAACAATACACAATTGAAGAAGCAGATAATGGTGATACAGCTTTAGAAATGGCGTTGCAAAATGATTACGATTTAATCTTATTAGATCTTATGATGCCTGGTAAAGATGGCATTGAAGTATGTAGAGGGGTTCGTGAGAAGAAAGCGACACCAATTATTATGCTGACAGCAAAAGGTGAAGAAGTAAATAGAGTACAAGGATTTGAAGTTGGAACAGATGATTATATTGTAAAGCCATTTAGTCCACGTGAGGTCGTGCTACGTGTGAAAGCGGTATTACGTCGTGCTGTACCAACAACATTTTTTACACAAGATACAACAACAAAAGATGTTACTGTATTCCCGCACTTAACAATTGATAATGATGCACACCGTGTTACTGCAGATGGTAATGAAGTAAACTTAACGCCGAAAGAATATGAGTTACTATTATTTTTAGCGAAAGCTCCTGATAAAGTATTCGATCGTGAGCAACTGTTAAAAGAAGTATGGCAATATGAATTCTTCGGAGATTTACGTACAGTTGATACACATGTAAAGCGTTTACGTGAGAAGTTAAGCAAAAAATCACCAGATGCAGCGAAAATGATTGTTACTGTTTGGGGTGTAGGTTACAAATTCGAGGTTGTGAACGACTGATGCTTTGGAGAAGTGTAGTAGGGAAGTTATGGATGACCATATTACTTCTCGTTTCGTTTGTTCTTGGATTTGTTGCGATTTTACTTTCACAGTTTTTTAGAACGTATTATGTTGATATGAGTGAAGCTAGGCTTCAAAAAGTCGCAACAAGTGTTTCGGAGTTAATTGAAGAAGGTGCCGATGTAAAAACGATTGAGAATATCGCGTACAAATTCTCTGATCCACTTTCAAGGATTATTATTGTAGAAGATGGTAAGGAAATCTCTTCTTCACCGAAACAAGAAGGGTTAGTCACCCTTACAATGGATGATTTAAAAGAAGATAAAGAATTAGCTGCTGTTTTTACGGACAAAAAAGAAATTAAAAATAACGTTAGAAAAGCGTCTAATAGTAGGAAGAATAAAAACACCGAAAATGATATTATGATCGTAGGAAAACCAGTGCAATCAAAAAATCAAAGTGCAGTGTTCGTATATGAATCTTTACAAGTACCGATACAAGGTATGGAAAGAACGACTGATTTTATTTTCTTATCGGCTGGAATTGCGATTATATTAACAACTTTCTTTGCGTTCTTCTTATCTACTCGGATTACAGCACCGCTTCGTAAAATGCGTGAGGTTGCTTTTGAAGTGTCACGTGGTAAGTTTGATGCAAAGGCTCCTATGGTATCTCAGGATGAGATTGGTGAGCTTGCAACGGCCTTAAATCAAATGGGAAAACAGTTGAAGTTCAATATGAACGCCTTGCAACAAGAAAAAGAGCAGTTAGCAAGTATTTTGAGTAGTATGGCAGATGGGGTTATTACGTTAAATCAAGAAGGTGAAGTTGTAGTAATCAATCCGCCGGCCGAACATTTCTTACAAGTTTGGCAAGAAGAAAAAGAGATAGAGCTAAGTAAAAAACTACCTTCTGAACTTGTGGAACTATTCCATCTCGTTGTAGAAAGCGAACAACAACAAGTTGTTGAAATTAATTTACAAAAAGGGAACTATGTAGTTCTTATGACGCCGCTTTACAATCAAACGAAAATTCGTGGAGCTGTAGCAGTACTGCGAGATATGACGGAAGAACGTCGTCTTGAAAAGATGCGTCAAGACTTTATTGCGAATGTATCGCATGAACTTCGTACGCCAATGGTAATGCTACAAGGGTATAGTGAAGCGATTTTAGATGATATTGTGCAAACGAAAGAGGAAATTGATGAGTTTGTTCAAATTATTTATGATGAATCTGTTCGTTTAGGTAAACTTGTAAATGAATTGTTAGATTTAGCTCGTATGGAAAGCGGTCATGTAGAGTTACATATTGGTGAAGTGGATATACATCCGTTTGTCGAAAAAATTGGTCGTAAATTCCAAGGGATTGCAAAGGATAAAGAAGTTGAACTAACAGTTGATTTCCGAAATCCGATCGAAGAATATGCGTTTGATGCAGATCGGATGGAACAAGTGTTGACGAACTTGATTGATAACGCAATTCGTCATACGAATGCGGGTGGACATGTAACGCTTGTAATTGATACGAAAAATAATGACCTCATTTTTGAAGTGCAAGATTCGGGTGCAGGCATTCCAGAAGAGGATATTCCATTTTTATTTGATCGTTTCTATAAAGCTGATAAAGCAAGAACACGTGGGAAAAAGGGTGGAACAGGACTCGGGCTTGCGATTGCGAAAAACATTGTTCAAGGTCATGATGGTAAAATTTCTGTTTCAAGTGTTGTTGGAGAAGGAACTACATTCTCTGTATATTTACCGAATCGTATAATTTAGATATACGTTTTTAAAGTTGATAATGAATAAAGTTCTGCTGTTTTTTATTTTTTTGTAAACTCAATTAAATAAAGAATGGTAGAACTTTTTTCTATCTTGGTCGAATTAAGAATAACAAGAGAGGTGCTGTGAAGAAATGAAATTATATACAAAAACAGGAGATAAAGGAACGACAAGTGTAATAGGTGGCAGGGTGGATAAAGATGATATCCGTGTGGAAGCTTATGGAACAATAGACGAGGCAAATTCTCATATTGGATATGCAATGACTAAGCTTCAAGGCGGGGCTTTTAGAGATATTTACAATGAGCTCGAAAATATTCAACATGAGCTATTTGATTGCGGAGGAGACTTGGCAATAGTGGAACAAAAAATTCCTTATAAAGTGACAATTGAGATGGTTGGTAGCTTAGAAAGAAAGATTGATTTGTATATAGAAGAAGCCCCGGCATTAGAGCGCTTTATTTTGCCAGGTGGTAGCGAGGCGGCGGCTGCTATTCATATTGCACGTACCATTGTAAGAAGAGCAGAACGCTCTATAGTATCATTGCAAAAAGAAGTGAATATAAATGAAGTTGTCTTAAAGTATGTAAATAGATTATCTGATTATTTGTTTGCGATAGCTAGAGTAATAAATGCCCGATTACAAGTGAAAGATGTGGAGTATAACCGTAGTGCATTAGTTTTTCGTGACAAGAAAGAGAAGGAAGTGAAGTAATTCACTTTCTTTTTTTTGTATACTTTTTTCTGTAATATACCAAAATAGAGAAGGTATGGTGTTAACTAGAAAACGGAGGATGTATATGAAAGTTTTAAAATGCGGCGTCATGTTATTGAGTATACTGTTTGTATCTCAATTACATGTTTACGCAGAAGAAAATCGATGGACATGGCCTGTTGAAGGTCAGATAAGTGATTATTTTGGGACAAGGCATGGAAAACACTATGGTATTGATGTGGCTGCGCCGATTGGAACGCCTGTGGCAGCTATCCAAGATGGTAAGGTAACGAAGTCTTATTATTCAAGTAGTTATGGAAATGTTGTCTTTATTAAACACGGAGAATATGAGGCTGTATATGCACATTTAAATAAGAGATATGTGGATCAAGGAGATTATATTTCAAAAGGAGAAAAAATTGGAGAAGTAGGGAACACGGGAGAGTCGCGAGGTGCACACTTACATCTAGAACTTCATCAAGGAAGATGGACGATGGCGAAAAAGAATGCGATGAACCCATTGCTTGTTTTAAGTGAACAAAGAAATGAAGTTGTTTCTTCATCATTATATGTCGTACAAAAAGGGGATACTTTAGTTAGTATTGCACGGAAATTTAGTATGACACTTAAGGAAATTAAAGAAAAAAATGGATTGCAGCAAGAGCTAATTTATCCTAATCAACAATTATATGTTAAGTGAAGGAAACGTCTCAAAAATTAAACTTTGAATATTCTTAAATAAGGTTCAATGTAAATGAAATTATATGGGCGCTCCTGCTAGAAGTATTGAGTGAATTAGAGTATCTATATCTAAAAGAAAACCGTCCCAAAATTTATTTTGGGACGGTTTCTTTTACCAAAAAATAAAGACACATATAAATCCAGAAATAGCTAAATAGCTATATAAGTAAAAAACTTTTGTTCTTGTTTTCTCTTTTGTTCGAAACAGTACGATAGTCGGTTCAATTAAACCGATTGTCAAACAAAGTAGGCCAAGAAGCATACAACCAATTGAAATAGAATACAGGGCGATTTGTGGTGCTTGAAATGGAATCATCCATTTTAATAAAAATGCAATAAGTGCAGTGTAACAAATGCTACCGATGTATTTATTCAGTGGTGTATTAGAACGAAAACCGGGAAGTTTTTTTAAGAAAGAGCGGGAAACAACTTCTGTTTGTAAAGATGTATGCTCTTCAATAATTTTTTGAGCTTCTTTTCCTTTTTGAAAAAGAGATAAGATCCAATTTCGCTCACCCTGAAAAATAAATTGAGAAGTTGTCAAATAGTGATCAATCTTCACTTTATTCCAACTCTTCCACGGATGACGCTCACACAATTTTAATTTACTTTCTGTTTTTTTATCATACTGATAAATACTGATGCCATCTTCATCGAAAGTAGCATAGTATGTCTCGTTTGAGAATGTACCTAAATCAATTGGGCAGTAGAAAAGTAATTCTTTTTTTAAATAAAAGTATTCTTTTCTTAAATTTTTTTTCATCGCTTCTCGAATAGAATGTCTCTTTTCTTTTTTCATGACATTTCCTCCATAACTCAGAAAATGTTCTTATCTTAACAATTCAATATCTTATCACTTTTAATTATATATGACTAGGGAATTCAAAAGAGAAATGCCGAATAATAAAAAATATGGATTGTATTGTAAAATATCTCGCAATTTATTTGTTATTACGAAAAATAAACAACTAATTATAAATAAGTTACAATTTTTTAGTTCACAATGTTATGAGGTTGTTGTATAATGAAGGGGAAAATAGAATATCGGTCTATCTTCGGGGCAGGGTGAAAATCCCGACCGGCGGTGATGAACTATTTATGATTTTGTTCTAAGCCCGCGAGCCGTTAAGGCAGGATTTGGTGCGATTCCAAAGCCGACAGTATAGTCTGGATGGGAGAAGATGGAGGTTCAAGCGTTCAAAAAAGATATGGATTTGAACGTCTGTTTGATGTGCCTTAAATTCTCCCTTTGTGTAAAACACAAAGGGTTTTTTCGTTCTATGAAAAAATAGGCATAGCAGAACCTTTCCACTTTCCATGAGATGATCGATGGAAAAGGAGAGAGAAAGATGAAACAAAAAAACAGTGTAGTGCAGATGGTGAGTGTAGCGATGCTAAGTAGTATTGCATATTTACTAATGATGTTGGATTTCCCGTTCCCAGGGCTTCCGCCATTTTTGAAAATTGATTTTAGTGATGTACCAGCTCTAATTGCAGCAATTATCTTTGGACCAGTAGCAGGAGTGATTGTAGAGGCGATAAAGAACATTTTACATTACGGGATTCAAGGAAGTTTAACGGGAGTACCAGTTGGAGAAATTGCAAACTTTATTGCAGGATGTTTATTTATTGGACCAGCAGCTTTCTTATTTAGAAAGTATCGTACTGTAAAGAGTTTAACGACAGGATTAATGCTAGGGACAATTACAATGGCACTTATTATGAGTGTATTAAACTACATCATCATATTCCCGGCTTACACTTGGTTTTTAAATTCACCGGCTATGTCTAGCGAAGCTATAAGAACAACGGTTGTAACGGCAATCTTACCATTTAATTTAATTAAAGGAATTGTTGTAACAATTGTATTTGTAGCATTATTTTCACGCCTGAAAGTATGGGTGTTTGCAAAAATGAAAAATGCATAATAAATATTAAAACCATTAGTAGTGTGGAACTACTAATGGTTTTTTATTAAGGAAAATAAAATTCAGATACAAAAAATGCCCCTCATCAATATGAGGGGCATTTTTTGAAGTTAATAAAAGACTATTCGAATTTTAAAGCGTCTCCGTCGAATGATTCGTCAGCAACTTTAATTGAGTCAGTTGGACAGCCTTCGAATGCATCCATCATATCTTCAATTAATACATCTGGAATTTCAACGATACCTTGGTTATCGTCTAATGTTACAAATGCAATACCTTCATCATCATAGTCATAAATGTCTGGTGCAGCAGCGCCACAAGCACCACATGCAATACAAGTATCTTTATCAACGATTGTATATTTTGCCATCTTTTTTCCCTCCTGATAATATGTATGTGAAAAGCTCGCCATAAAAATTATAACCTTATTGTAAAACGGTTTGTGAAACTTTTCAACATAAAATTATAATGATAATGCTTATCAATTAGAGTGTCAACTTATTTTTGAATTATGTCATAAGATTTTCAAAATACGTAAATGTGATTTCGTTTGATACAATAGAATATATACAAGTATATAGTTCTTATAGGATAAGTTTAATGAGCGACAGTAGATAGTGTAATTGTACTGAAAAGAATGAAGTTAAGATTGGAAGGTGGAAGCGGTCATGCAAATACAATATACTTTGTTGCATTGTTTAAAACAATTGAATGGTGAAAGAACCGTTTCTTCTATTTATTATTTACTAAAGGGCAAACGTTCTTCGCAAACTTTACAAGATGGAAATATGTTCCGGATTTCTTTTTTATTCGGAATATATAAATCATTAAATAGAAATGACTATGATGGTGAAGTTGTAAAGTTGTTGCAAGCGGATTTTATTCAAGAAATACATGAAAATACATATGTGTTAACACCTACGGGTAAAATGCAGTTACATAAATGGGAGGAAGTTTATGCTTTTCCAGCGCATTTGCATGGTTTACATTATGGTGAATTAGGTGAAACATTTTGGAAAAGATTATCATTGATTATTCAAACCATATCAAATTTACAACAGAATAATACGAAGTTTATTCCAATTCAACAAGATACAGAAATAATGATGTGGGTAAAACGTTTTCTAACAGGAAGGCCATATAAGAGAAGTGAGTTGGCGAGGAAACTATGGACAGAAGTACATAATCTTTTGGAAAAGAGTAATGCGATAGAAGCGACGATTGTAACATATCGACTAACGGGCTATGAACGTATTGGTTGTACATTGCAACAATTAGCAGAAATTACGAAACAAGATATATTTAAGGTGTATTTTTTATTTTGGGGTACAATGCATTTCTTTATACAAGAAGTACGTGATAAAGAAAATGAATTTCCACTATTAGCTGAAATTATATCTTATCCAAATGAGAGAGCTGAATTATTTAGTTTATCCACGAAAAAAACATATAATTTTTGGAGACAAGGGCGTTCTTTAGAAGAAATAGCAACGATTCGGAATTTAAAGGTTGCAACGATAGAAGATCATTTTGTTGAAATTGCTTTGCGAGAAAAAGATTTTTCTATTGAAATGTTTATGGAAAAAGAAAAGATAGACAAAGTAATAAAAGTAATTGAAGCATTACAAACGCGGAAGTTACGTGTTTTGAAACAAGAGGTTGGAGAAGATATCTCTTATTTTGAAGTTCGTCTTGTATTAGCGCGGATGGAGGGTGTAAATGAAACTTGAAGAATATTTATATAAGTGGTTTGGATATTCTGAATTTCGTCCAGGGCAAAAAGGAGTTATTACAGATTTATTAGAAGGAAAAGATGTGATAGCAATGCTTCCGACTGGAAGAGGGAAATCTATGTGCTATCAGTTTCCGGGGCTTATGCGAGAAGGAACAGTGCTTGTTGTATCACCGTTATTATCTTTAATGGAAGATCAAGTGACACAATTAAAGTATGTTGTGAAAAACCGAGTGATAGCATTTAATAGTTTTCGGACATTAAATGAAAAAAGAGAAGCGATGAAAAAATTATCTTCATATAAATTTATTTTTGTTTCACCAGAGATGTTACAGTCGGAGTTATTAATTAGGGAATTGAAGAAAATTCATATTTCATTATTTGTTGTTGATGAGGCTCATTGTATTTCTCAATGGGGTTATGATTTTAGACCGGACTATAAGAAACTAAATGTAGTTATTGAAAATATTGGTTCTCCTACAGTATTAGCATTGACAGCCACAGCGACAAAAGGGGTACTGCAAGATATCGCAGACAGTTTAAATTTAAAGGGTGCCGCGGAACATGTATACTCTATTGATCGTCCTAATATTGCAATGGAGGTGCAATTTGTAGAGACGATAGAAGAAAAGAAAGAGGCGCTTTTGGAGCAGGTGATGTATTTACAAGGGCCGGGGATTGTATATTGTTCAAGTAGAGCGTGGACAGAAAGGTTAACGGAATACTTGAGAGGAAAAGGTGTTACTGGTGTAGCTTTTTATCATGGTGGTATGGAACATGAAGAGCGTATGTTAATTCAACAACAGTTTATGAATGATCAATTGCAGCTTGTAATATGTACAAGTGCATTTGGTATGGGGGTAAATAAGGCGAATACGCAATATATTATTCATTTTCATTATCCAACTAATATAGCTTCTTACTTACAAGAAATCGGAAGAGCTGGAAGAGATGGCGAACCGAGTATAGCTATTTTATTGTGTAGTCCGTTGGATCATGATTTACCAATTTCAATCATTGAGGATGAATTGCCAAGTAAGTCGCAAATACAATTTTTATTTTCTTTACTACAAGAAAGAATGTTTCAAACGAAAGAATTACCAATAGAAGATGTAGAAGAAATTTGTTATAATGCAGCAAGATTTAATGAGCAATATTGGCGTTTCGTTCGTTATCATCTCGAACAGGTTGGAATTATACAACAACGAAGATTATTATTAGAGGGTTTGTCAGATGAAATTATGAACCGATTAATAGCTGAAGTAGAAATAAGGTTGCGTAATAAATATAGTGAGTTAGAAAATATGAAGTCATGGATACGAGTTAAAGGATGTAGACGTGAATATGTGCTGCAACAGTTCGGTTATAGGAAAGAAAAAGAGTTAAATAATTGCTGTGATTATTGTGGTATTACAAAAGAAGATTATAAAAAAAGACGAGCGCAACAATCGGATTTCGACTATAATTGGGAAACAGAGTTACAAAAGCTTTTCGGCCTAGAAAAGATGGGGGAATGATGAACATTCAAAGGCATAATGTTGAAGATATGAGTCCGCAGGAAATAAGGCTGAATCTATATATAACACAGTTAATTATTATCGGTATTGGCTGTTTACTAGCATATATATTATTTCAAGATGTAAAAGAAGTGTTTAATTTATGGAGATGGGAACCAGTATCTATACTTATTATAGGTGGTTTGTTAGCGATTGGTATTGTGTTATTAGATTATGTTGCAATGCGAGTGTTTCCAGAGTCTTGGTTTGATGATGGTGGTATTAACGATAAGATGTTTCGAGGAATGTCGGTTCTGCATTTACTCATTATTACGTTCGTAATCGGTTTTGCAGAAGAATTTTTATTTAGAGGTGTAGTGCAGACTCATTTTGGAATTGTAATTGCGAGTTTCGTATTTGCAGTGTTACATATTCGTTATATAACAAAGCCATTTTTGTTTTGTTTCGTCTGTTTCATTAGTTTTGTCTTTGGCTATGTATTTGAATGGACAGGGAATTTGTTTATAACAATCTTTGCACACTTTCTTGTTGATTTTATAATGGGACTCCAATTAAGAAAATAAATGGAAGGTGGTGGTGAACAACATGAGGAAACGAATTCCTGATTTTGAAGAGGAATTAGAAGTTGAGCGAGTAGAAGAAAAAGAAAGTTTACCGCCGCGTAGTGAAATTCATAGAAATAAAGAGAAAAAACAAAAGTTTAAAATAAATCATATTTTCGTCCGGGTTTTAACATTTCTATTCATTCTGCTGCCAATTAGTATTTTGTGGTATACGGATAAATATATTCAGGTGAAGGGCGATAGTAATAATGCCGGGAAAAGTGCGTTTGAAGTAATCTTCTTTGATTCAGCTAAATCTGAGTCGCAGAAACAGTCTGAAAAAGCGATAACGCATACTGTGAAAGAGGGAGAAACTTTAGAAAGTATAGCGAAGCAATATTTTTCAGATGAAAATGGGGTTGAAGTAATTAAAAAGTATAATAACTTGCAAGAAGATGAAGTGAGTGCAGGTCAAGAATTAAAAATTCCGATAAAAGATAAGTCCGCAAAGCAAGAGAGCTAGCGAATTAGGCGATCACAGTTTGTTATAAAAGCCTAGGGTTATCTTTATGATGAGGGGAGTAAAAAATATGATATGGATTATATTATTCAGTACTCTCATAGGAATGGGGATTTTATTACTTCTTGTGATGTATAAAGAAGCGACGCGTAATACAGTGTTGGAACATACTTTAGTATTTAAAGAATTTCCGAAAAGTTTTCAAAAAGTAAATGTGTTTTTTATTTCTGATATTCATAGAAGAGTCATTTCAAATTTGTTAATTGAACAAGTAAAAGGAAAAGTAGATCTCGTAATTATCGGAGGAGATTTAGCAGAGAAAGGTGTCTCTTTATCAAAAATCTCTGCGAATATTCAAAAGTTAAGAGAGATAGCTCCTGTATATTTTGTGTGGGGAAACAATGATTATGAGATAGAATATCATGAATTAGATGCGTTATTATTAGAAAATAACGTAAAAGTTTTAGATAATACAAGAGTAGTATTTGAGTCTGAATTAGGCGAGAAGATTTGTTTGCTCGGTATAGATGATGTTGGATTGCACCGTGATCGTTTAGATTTGGCATTGGCGGATTGTAAAGAAGATGGTTTTCGTATCTTAGTTAGTCACAACCCTGATATAATAAAAAAGATGTCTGGAAGTGAACAGATTTCACTTGTATTAAGTGGACATACGCATGGAGGACAAATCCGATTATTCCCATCTAAAAAATATTTAAAAGGTGGCGTATATAACCATTTGAATACGATTCTCTTTGTTAGTAATGGGTACGGAACAACATTGATACCACTTCGTTTCCGAGCACCTGCTCAAACACATATTATTACATTGTGCGGAGGGAAATGATGCCAACTCTTAGTGGGAAATATAATATAAAAGCTGTTTCAAATATAATTGGAGTTCAGCCGAGTACGCTTCGCGCATGGGAAAGACGATATCAAATTATTGCCCCAAAGCGGAATCAAGCTGGGCATCGTTTATATACAGAAGAGCATATTCAAATTTTAAAATGGTTAATGGAAAAAGTTTCTTCCGGTATGATGATTGGACAAGCAGTTCAGTTATTAGAAGAGAATCGTTTGCAGAGTACAGTTCAAAAAGAGATACATTTCGATAAAGAAGTTGTTTTAGTGGACGATTTGCTACAAGCTTTGTTAAAATTTGATGAAATTACAATTGCTGCATTATTAAACGAAGCTTTTAGTATATATTCAACAGAAAAGGTTGTTGCCAATATCGTTCTTCGAGTGACAGACAAATTATTAACGTCAAAAAATAATAATGAGATTTCAATAGTGCAATTTCAATATGCACTATCATTTTTACAAACGCGTCTAGGGATGGTGTATCACAATGCCGCAATGTTTTCTTCTTTACACAAAGTTATTGTGTTAGAAAAGAATGCATTGAAAGGATTTATTTTTTCAACTTATTTACGCTTAAAAGGATATGAGGCGATATATATTAGGACAAGCTTAGCTGAAGATGGTATGTTGTTAGCGGTAGAGGAAATACAGCCGAAATATGTATTTGTATCTTTTGCTGATGAACAAGAAATGAAAAAGACGATGAACTTTATAAATTTATTACAAGAAAAAAGGGAATCTCTTTCTGTTGGATTTATCGGAAAGCTAGGCGTTCTAAACCAGTTGGACATTGAAACAATCTTAATTGGTGATACGAAAGAAGAATGGGATGAATGGTTAAAAATGTCGGAATAGTTGTTCGAAAAGAACCATCTATTTTCTATTTCATATAATAAAAATTAGATGCATTGGTTACGTAGGGAGGGTATGAGATGAGGCTGGAACGATTAAATTACAATAAGATAAAAATTTTTCTAACATTTGATGATTTATCTGAACGAGGATTAACGAAAGAAGATTTATGGAGAAATGCGCCGAAAGTACAGCAATTATTTCGTGATATGATGCAAGAAGCAAATAAGGAATTAGGATTTGAAGCAGATGGTCCGATTGCAGTTGAAGTGTTTTCTCTACAAGCACAAGGGATGGTTGTAATTGTAACGAAAGAAAATCAAGAAATGGATACAGATGATGAGTTCCGTGACGAGTTTATTGAAATGCAAGTGACTCTAGATGAAAGTGAACATATATTATATGAGTTTGCTACGCTAGATGACGTCATTAACCTGTCGAATCGCTTATATAACCTTGGTGTAACTGGCGGAAAGCTATATACGTGGGATGAGCGCTTCTATCTTTGGGTGGAAGAAGAGGAACAAATTCAATTGTTAAAGGCGGATTTTATAGCTATTTTAGCGGAATACGGCAATCCGTCTACAGCAACCATTTATCGCATCATGGAGTACGGTAAAGAATTAATGGATTTTAACGCGATAGAACAAATACACAATTACTTTGTGAAAAAACAAAACCTCAGCTAATACAACATAGCTGAGGTTTTGTTTTTATTTGGATAAGGGAAGGTATGATCGTAAATACTCGAACATACTTTTTGAAAATAAAATATGTAGTTTTATGGGAGTGTGACTGAGGAAAATAAAAAATATTTAAATATTTAAGTATTTTACTTTTCTAAAAGTAATAAAAGGACTATAATAATAGTGAAAACGCTTGCAACAGAAAATAGTTTGTATATATTTGTTAGCGTTTTCTATTGCATTCCAAATTTAAGGGTGTATACTAGGCAATGAAGGTTTACTAAACAAGTGAAATTACAGGGGGTTTACTTACTATGGTAGCCGAAAAGGGAACTCAAACAAAAACACAACAACAAAGGGAACAACATTTTGAACTATTGAATTCAACACAAATTGTTATTAGTGAAGCGTTAGAAAAATTGGGTTATCCAAACGAAGTATATGAATTATTAAAAGAACCAATTCGTATGATGACAGTGAAAATACCAGTTCGTATGGATGACGGGACTGTTAAAATATTTACAGGGTATCGTGCACAACATAATGATGCTGTTGGTCCAACGAAAGGTGGAATTCGCTTCCATCCGAATGTAACAGAAAATGAAGTGAAAGCACTTTCAATCTGGATGAGTTTAAAATGTGGTATTGTTGATTTACCATATGGTGGAGGTAAGGGTGGAATTATCTGTGATCCACGTGAAATGTCATTCCGTGAGTTAGAAAGATTAAGCCGCGGTTATGTACGAGCAATTAGCCAAATCGTAGGTCCGACGAAAGATATTCCAGCTCCAGATGTATTCACAAACTCTCAAATTATGGCATGGATGATGGATGAGTATAGCCGTATTGATGAATTTAATTCACCAGGATTTATTACAGGTAAACCGCTTGTATTAGGTGGATCACATGGACGTGAAACAGCAACAGCGAAAGGTGTAACAATTTGTATTCGCGAAGCTGCGAAAAAACGTGGCATTGATATTAAGGGTGCACGCGTTGTTGTTCAAGGGTTCGGTAATGCTGGTAGCTTCTTAGCTAAATTTATGCATGATGCAGGTGCGAAAGTTATTGCAATCTCAGATGCTTACGGCGCGTTACATGATCCAAACGGATTAGATATTGATTATTTATTAGACCGTCGTGATAGCTTCGGTACAGTAACAAAGCTATTTAACAATACAATTTCAAACAAAGAATTGTTAGAACTTGATTGCGATATTTTAGTTCCAGCTGCAATTGAGAACCAAATTACAGAAGAAAATGCTAATGATATTAAAGCGAAAATAGTTGTTGAAGCTGCAAATGGTCCAACAACATTAGAAGCGACTAAAATTTTAACAGATCGCGGAATTTTACTTGTTCCAGACGTGTTAGCAAGTGCTGGTGGTGTAACGGTATCTTACTTTGAGTGGGTACAAAATAACCAAGGTTACTACTGGACTGAAGAAGAGGTAGAACAACGTTTAGAAAAAGTAATGGTAAAATCATTTGATTCTATTTATGAAACAGCACAAGTTCGTAAAGTGAATATGCGCTTAGCGGCGTACATGATTGGTGTTCGTAAAATGGCTGAAGCAAGCCGCTTCAGAGGTTGGGTATAAAATATTATATCTTGAGAAAACGTGATTTCCTTTCGAGGGAATCACGTTTTTTTGTTGAAGTATTAAATGAGGTGTTGTATATGGAGAATGAAATGCTGGAACGAGTAGAACAATTAGAAGAAAAGGTTAAGAGGTTAGAGGGAGAACTTGCAAGGACGGTGAAAGCTCGAAAAATAAGTACTGTTCGGATGTTCGGGGAAGGGCTACTGTTTTTGATATTTGGTGTGGTTGTAGTAGGGCCGATTATTGCCTTTGTAATCTCAATTTTTACTTGGATTGCTGAAAAATAAAACAAAAATAAAAAGAACGCTTGTTCCGTGCGAACAAACGTGCTATACTCTCCTTAGATAAACAAAACGGAAATGATTTTAAGGAGAGATAAATGATGAAAATGACAGTAGACCAAAGATTTATGATGCCAGCAGATGTTGTAGAGCGAGTGGAAGTATTACGAAACAAACAAAGCAAGCGTGGCACATTATTACAATCGGTAAACAAATTTTTCGGCTTAGATACGAAAGAAGATTGTGTTTGGTTTTACGGTTTTTATGGAGTGGCTGTAAGTATCTTGTTGTTTATGGTGTTCACTTCAAATATTTTCGATTTTCTCTTCGCGTAAGAAATATGCGATAAGGACATTGCTACCGAATACATATATAAGGAAGTAAGGTAATCTTCTAGAGCGGGAGTTGGTAGCAATGGCGATGTTTCCTATAGAGCGCAACTATATTGGATATGGAAGTTCACGACCGGGGATTCCTCTAACTAAAGTGAGATTTATTGTAAGTCATGATACGGGGAATCCTGGAAGCAATGCGATAGGAAATCGAGATTACTTTAATGAATTACAACCGAAAGCTTCGGCGCATACATTTATAGATGATAAAACAATATTGGAGATTATTCCTATAAATGAAGTTGCGTATCATGTTCGATATGGTGTGCCGACGGATAATGACTTATACGGCTATGACGCGAATAAGGCGGCCATTGGAGTGGAACTTTGTTATGGCGGTGATGTTAACTTTTGGGAAGCATATAATCGTTTTACATGGTATCATGCGTATTTATGCCAAAACTTTGGCTTAAATCCGAAAAAAGATATCGTGTCACATAAAACGCTTGATCCGGCTAGAAAGATTGATCCTGAGAATGTATTAGGGAAACAAGGTATTAAATTTCAGCAGTTTTTAGCAGATGTCTATCGGATGTACGTTTCGTTTAGATGACAAATATATGAAAAATGAATACAATAAAGATAGGTGCCTACTGCTGTAAGTAGGTTTTTTCTTGTTTTTATAAATAGTGTATTGGTAGAAGACTAGGAGTGGACGAGTATGCAGAAAGAAACAGTTATTATAATCGGAGGCGGTCCGTGCGGATTAGCGGCAGCGATTTCGTTGCAAAAGGTAGGGATAAATCCATTAGTAATTGAAAAAGGAAACATTGTAAATGCCATTTATAATTATCCAACTCATCAAACATTTTTCTCTTCTAGTGAAAAATTAGAAATTGGTGATGTAGCTTTTATTACAGAAAATCGTAAGCCAGTTCGAAATCAAGCGCTTGCGTATTATCGTGAAGTAGTAAAACGTAAATCTGTACGTGTAAATGCTTTTGAGCGAGTGGAGAAAGTTCAAAAAGATGGAGAAGTTTTTCAGGTTAAGACGACAAAGCGTGACGGAAGTAAAGAAATATATATAGCGAAATATATTGTTGTAGCAACTGGATATTATGATAATCCAAATTATATGAATGTTCCAGGTGAGGAATTGAAGAAAGTAGCTCACTATTTTAAAGAGGGGCACCCTTATTTTGATCGAGATGTAGTAGTTATAGGTGGGAAAAACTCGAGTGTAGATGCCGCGTTAGAACTTGTTAAAGCTGGTGCGCGTGTAACGGTACTGTATCGTGGAAGTGAGTATTCACCAAGCATAAAGCCTTGGATTTTGCCAGAATTTGAGGCGTTAGTACGGAACGATACAATTCAAATGCATTTCGGGGCTCATGTGAAAGAAATTACTGAGCATACATTAACATTTATAGTTGATGGTGAAGCTTTTACAATCCAAAATGATTTTGTATTTGCGATGACTGGTTATCATCCTGACCATAGCTTCTTAACAAAGATGGGTGTTCAGATTGATGAAGAAACAGGACGTCCGATTTATACAGAGGATAGAATGGAAACGAATGCTGAAAATATTTTCATTGCAGGTGTCATAGCTGCTGGAAATAATGCAAATGAAATATTTATCGAGAACGGTAGATTTCATGGAGATGCGATTGCACAAACTATTGCATCAAGAGAAAAATAAAAAGGAGCTGTCGGGAAAACCTCGACAGCTCCTTTTTATTCGTGCATAAACATATTTTGAATGGATTCATGAGAATTTGTATTCTCTAATGCGACAAGTAATTTAATGCGTGCTTTTTGTGCATTTAAGCCGTATGTGAATACAATGCCCATATCTTTTAAGTGTTTACCGCCACCTTCATACGAATATACGTCTTGAACGATACCGTTGAAACAGCGAGAAACTAATACGACAGGAATACCTTTATTTAATAATCGTTCTAGACTAGGAAGTGTTCTTGGAGGTAGATTACCTTGTCCAAGCGCTTCGATAACAATACCGTCTACAGGAAGATTTTCGATTGCTGCTAATAATGTATCATCCATGCCGGCATATGCTTTTAGAACAACTACATTTTTAGACACTTTGTTTATCGTATATGTTTCGTGATGTACTAAAGCGTGATGGAAGACAACACCGCGTTTTGTTACCATTCCAATTGGTCCATATTGTGGGCTTTGGAATGTTGCGACATTACTTGTATGTGTTTTCGTTACATTTGTAGCGCAATGAATTTCGTCGTTTAATACGACTAAAACACCTTTTCCTGCAGCTTCATCACAACTAGCAACTTTTACAGCTGATAAGAAGTTATATAGACCATCAGCACCTAACTCATTGCTAGAGCGCATTGCACCTGTCACAACGATCGGAATAGTTGCTTGTACTGTTAAATCTAAGAAATAGGCTGTTTCTTCTAATGTATCCGTGCCATGCGTAATGACTACGCCATGAATATTGTCTTGTTTTACTCTTTCATCAATGATGACTTGTAATTGTAACATTTCGCTCGGTGTCATATGAGGAGATGGTAGATGGAACACATCTTCAACGATTAAATCAACATCGCCTTCTAAATCAGGAATGAATTTTAAAAGAGGATTTTTTTCACCTGGTTGTACGACCCCAGTTTCTTTATCTTCCTCCATTGCAATTGTTCCACCTGTGTGTAAAACTAGGATTCTTTTCAATGCTTATACCCCTTTCAAGTAAAAAAATACATTTAGAACATAACATGTTTTGAGTAAATTCGACAATGGAAATGTATAAAAGTATGCCTCGAAAATGACAATAAAATTAACTGCTATATGTACGATGTATAAAATCGTGAAACGAAATGTGCAAATATAGTATAGGAGGGAGCAATTACGGTGAAAAAGATGGAGACAATTTTTATTCGTATATTAATAATACAATTCATTTGTCTTTCTGTTGTACAATTGTTATTTATACATAAATCATCAGTGAAATATTTATCTAAAATTGTTTATTACGAAGGTGTCATGGTAAAAAACAAAGCAGAAATCTTGCAGGTGAATAGGTAGTTTTCATTTTCTTCTATGAAGGATTATGCTACAATAATTGAGGATTTAATGACGTGAAGCAAATGAGAAGAAGCAGGGTGAACACCTGCTTTTCGTTTTGTTTTATAAGTGAAAAAATGAGGTGTTACAATGGATAAACGAATTTCAATTGCTATAGATGGTCCAGCAGCTGCTGGGAAAAGTACAGTGGCAAAAGTTGTTGCGAAGGAACTTTCTTACGTTTATATTGATACAGGCGCGATGTACCGTACGCTTACATATGCAGCCCTTGAACAAAAAGTAGACATTGAAAATGAAGAACAGCTAATGGAAGTTGTAAAGAATGTAAATATTGAGTTTCAGCAAGGAGAAAATACACAGCTTGTATTTTTGAATGGACAAGATGTTTCTGAAGTAATCCGTACACCTGATGTGACGAATCGAGTATCTATTGTAGCGAAGCATCGCCTTGTTCGTGAAGAAATGGTACGTCGTCAGCAAGAGTTAGCGAAAAAAGGCGGCGTTGTAATGGACGGCCGTGATATTGGTACACATGTATTACCGGATGCTGAAGTGAAAATCTTTATGCTTGCTTCTGTTGAAGAAAGAGCGGAAAGAAGACATTTAGAAAATTTAAATAAAGGTTTCGATTCTAATTTAGAGCAGCTAAAAGAAGAAATTGCTCAGCGTGATAAATTAGATTCAGAACGCGAAGTTTCTCCACTAAAAAAGGCTGATGATGCATTGGAATTAGATACGACTTCTTTATCAATTGAAGAAGTTGTCCAAAAAATTATGAGTATTGTTTCAGGAGTGTTTGCGAAATAAAGAAAGGGGATAGTCCTCTTTCTTTTTTTGTTTAAATAGAAATGTAAAGGATACGTGAATTGTGAGTCTCTTTCCTTGACAAATGAGCTGATTTGTAAGAAGTTAGTTAAAGAGGAATAAAACTGTCAGAATATATTCGCTATTATATTTCAAAACATACTTTTTTCAAGCTGGTTTTGCTGTATACTATTTATATAGGTTTAATATATTTTCTTGTGAATGATATTGAAAAAGAGTATGTGATGAGAAATTCTTAAACATGCAAATGAAAACTTTGTTTTCATTTCGTATATACATAAAAATGCTTTGTCAATTCTGTAGGGAGGTATTTCCATGGTAGAGAAAATGAATGAAGAAGTTATGGATTCAAAAGAATTACAAGTTGGTGACGTTGTTACAGGTTCTGTAACGAAAGTTGAAGAGAAACAAGTGCTTGTAAATGTTGGATACAAAACAGATGGCGTAATTCCAATTAGTGAATTAGCTAACGTTCATATTGAAAAAGCAAGCGATGTTGTAGAATTAGATCAAACACTAGAGTTGAAAATTATTAAATTAGAAGAAGATGATCTTGTCTTATCTAAACGTGCTGTTGATGCAGAAAAAGCATGGGTAGAATTACAAGAGAAATTTACTTCTGGTCATGTATTTGATGTTACTGTAAAAGATATCGTGAATGGCGGATTGGTTGTGGACCTTGGTGTTCGCGGTTTTATCCCAGCTTCACTTGTAGAAGTACATTATGTAGAAGACTTTACTGACTATAAAGGTAAAACATTAGCGGTGAAAATTGTTGAATTAGACCGTGAAAAAAATCGTGTAATCCTTTCGCATAAAGCGGTAGTAGAATTAGAACTAGATTCTAAGAAAAAAGAAGCAATTTCTTCATTAAAAGAAGGGGACGTTGTTGAAGGAACAGTGCAACGATTAACTGACTTTGGTGCTTTCGTTAACGTTGGTGGCGTGGACGGTTTAGTTCACATTTCACAAATTTCACACGAACGTGTAGAGCAACCTTCTGAAGTATTAGAGCAAGGTCAAAAGGTTAAGGTAAAGGTGTTATCTGTTGATGCTGATACACAACGTATTTCTTTATCAATTAAAGCAGCTCAACCAGGACCTTGGGAAAACGTTGCTGGTGAAATAAAAGCTGGAGATATTCGTGAGGGAGTAGTAAAACGCCTTGTTACATTTGGTGCATTCGTTGAGATTTTACCTGGCGTTGAAGGACTTGTACACGTATCGCAAATTGCAAATCGTCACGTGAAAAATCCGAGTGAAGTATTGGAAATGGGACAGGAAGTAAAAGTGAAAGTACTTGAAGTTCACGTAGCAGAGAAACGTATTTCTTTAAGTATAAAAGAAGCGCTTGAGGAAAATAATGTAATTGAAGATTATAGTCAGTATGAGCCAAATGCTGATTCTGCTACTTTCCAATTAAGTGATATTATTGGTGAACAACTGAAAAAATTAAAGAAATAATGAGGGGTACAAGTGGTAAGGGCAAAACGTAAATTAGATCATATTGAATACGCTCTTTCTACTGGTCAGTCTCGTACGCATGGCTTTCATGATATTGGTTTTGTGCATCAAAGCTTGCCAAATTCAAATTATGACACAATAACATGTGAAACAAAAATCGGCGAACTTTCACTAAGTTCGCCGATTTTTATCAATGCGATGACTGGTGGTGGAGGAGAGAAAACGTTACATATTAATGAGCAATTAGCATATGTAGCGAAACATCATAACCTTGCTATGGCTGTAGGTTCGCAAATGGCGGCGTTAAAAGATGAAAGTGAGGCTGCTTCTTATAAGGTGATCAGAAAGGTAAACCCAAATGGTATTTTCTTTGCTAATTTAGGTAGTGAGGCAACTATCGAGCAGGCGGAGCGTGCCGTTGATATGATTGAAGCGAATGCATTGCAAATTCATTTAAATGTCATACAAGAGTTAACGATGCCAGAAGGAGACCGTGACTTTACTGGTGTACTTCAGCGAATCGAGAAAATTGTTTTAAATAGTAAAGTTCCTGTCATTGTAAAAGAAGTTGGATTTGGGATGAGTAAGGAAACGGTACAACAGTTAGCAAACGTAGGTGTAGCAGCAATTGATATTGGTGGACAAGGTGGTACGAATTTTGCTGCTGTTGAAAATGAAAGAAGACAGCGAATGCTTTCTTATTTTAATAACTGGGGCATACAAACAGCAACCTCGATTATTGAAGCAACCTCTACAAATAATAACCTCTCTTTTATTGCATCTGGGGGTATACAAACAGCGCTTGACGTAGCGAAAGCAATCGCATTAGGGGCGAATACAACTGCATTTGCTGGTTACTTTTTACGTATTTTAATGGAAGATGGTATCGAGAAATTAGTGGATGAAATTGAGTTTCTGCATACAGATTTGAAATTTATTATGGCAGCTCTCGGTGCGAAGACGATAGAAGAGTTGCAATCTGTACCTCTTGTTGTAAAAGGTGAAACATATCATTGGTTAATGCAGCGTGGTATTGATACTGCGCATTATAGTAGGAGATAAAAAATCAACCGTTCGGTTGATTTTTTTGTTTTGTTTTGTTTTGTTTTCTTTTCTTTCTCGTAATATAAAATGGAATTGGTGTTTTATAAAAGTTGTAATTGAAAAAAGGTTAAAAAATGAAGATGATTAGTTACTAGATTTTTTGAGAGAGCTTGATTTTCTAAGGGGAATAGGTGGAGGTAAAAAGAAGTGATAGGAGGATATAGTACACAAAATATTATTTCAATATAAATCAAAACATTAAAATGATTATGTAAAAGACGGTTTCGTACAATATCGAAACCGTCTTTTTGTATTCATTAGTGCTGGTTTTGTTTTCGAGCTTGCTCTGGTGTATCAAGTCCAGTTGCACCTGGATATTGTAGTGATTGATTACGATCAGATTCAACGCGGCGTGATTCTCGCAGTTTTCGTTCTTGGCGATCTTTACCCATAATGAATAACACCTCCTTGTTAAAAGTGTTGCTGTTATAAGAAAAAACTATGCGTAAATAAAGTGGATTAACTTTCATAAAAAGTTCCCATAATGGAAAACATAGGAGGTGAAGTTGATGGATGGAAGTACTTTTTATTTTATAGCTTGGATAGGGTGGATTGTCGTAACCTTTTTTATGAAAAAGGACCATATTCGGTGGAAGTTAGGCGCTTGTATACTGATTTTTATAATTTGCTCTCCGTTACATGTAACGATTGCCTCATTCATGGTATCAGTAAATGCTCTTTTACTTTGTATTATTTCTTTTATAGGAATCACGCTATATTCTGTTTGGAAAAAATTATATAGCTTACTTTCGGCGCTTATTATTGCAATGTTATATACAAGTTTTCATCTGTTAGAGATATATGATCCGATTTGGATTGTGGTGGATAGAGTTTTTCTGCTAAGTAGTGCTCTTGTGTATGCATCGGTGTTATTGCATGGGGATCGCATACTACGATTATGTTCCCTATATGTAGGGATGTTACAAGGAGAGTTGCTAGTGACATTTATTTTTCGGAAATTGAATTTTCCATATGATTACGGTAGTTTAGCATTTTTTGATATCGTCGCCGTTTCTACATTATTCATGGCAGTATTGTTTTGGATTGCAAAAGCATCAGTATACATGGAACAGTTTAAGAGAAAAACACGTAAAAGAAAGGCGAGGGTAATACATGACTGAATATACACCAGCCATTTTATGCGGCGTAATAGCGGGGACAGTTACAAGGGTGTTAATGCTTCGGACGGATACGCGGCAATATCCGACGAGGCTGCATGGGAAAATTATTCATATCGCAATGGGGTTAATTGCAGCAGCTTTAGGAGCGATTGCAATCCCGTCTATTTTGAAAAAAGATTTTTCTGCCATTACATTTCTTACATTAGCAGCAACGCAATTTCGTGATGTACGTAATATGGAAAGAAATACGCTTCAACAATTAGATGGATATGAGCTCGTACCGCGTGGAAATACATATATTGAAGGAATTGCATTAGTTTTTGAAAGTCGCAACTATTTGGCGATGTTAACGTCGTTTGCAACGACGTTTGCGTATATAGGGTTCCGTTCATGGATTGCTGGAGTAATGATGGCTATAATCGCATTTTTTATTGCGAAAAAATTAATGTCTGGAAAAAGGCTACATGATCTTGTTGAAATTGAGCACGTTCCGCTTCGTTTTGAAGGGGCAGGACTGTATATTGATAATATTTATATTATGAATATTGGATTGCCGGCGAGGCAAGAAGAGATTATGAAATATGGCATGGGGTTTATTTTAAAACCGAAATCAATTGATGCGATGGTGACAATCTCAAATTTAGGGCAACGACAAGCTGTTTTACACGATGTTTCGGTGGCGTTAGGGATTTATAGAGATTCTGGTACGCCAGCGCTTGTACCGTTAGCAAAGCGTGATTTAGAGGATGGCAGGGTTGGAATTTTTGTCTTACCGCAAGATCAAGATGCAGAGAAAGCGATAAGTGTCATAGGAAATGTACCAACGTTAGAAAGTGCTGTCCATATGTCATCGGAAGCCCCGAAAGGAAGGGGAGATAAGAGATGATGTTAGAAAGTGTTATCTTGGCAGTTATTACAACAGCGCCAGAAAAATTTGCAGGTGGTGCTCCTTTATTTGTTTGTGAGTCGACGGAGGAACTAGAATTTGTTGCAAATAATTTAGAAGCAATTTTAGATGGTATTGCGCATCGCTTACAAGAGAATGTATATATTATTGTGAAACATTAGGAACGTGTGTTATAATGTGAGGTGTTTTGATACGTTGAGAAATATTCTGGAATGCAAATCCCTTCTTGCACAAAGAAGGGTTTTTTACATAATAAACAGAAGCAAGTTGAAAGGATGAAAGTATATGCCGAAACCAGTAATAGCAATAGTAGGCCGCCCGAACGTAGGAAAATCTACTATTTTCAATAGAATAGTTGGAGAAAGAGTTTCAATCGTAGAAGATATACCAGGTATAACTCGAGACCGTATTTATAGTGCGGGAGAATGGTTAAATCATGAGTTTAACATTATTGATACAGGTGGAATTGATATTGGAGACGAGCCGTTCTTGACACAAATTCGTCAACAGGCGGAAGTTGCGATTGATGAAGCAGATGTTATCATTTTTATGACGAATGGTCGCGATGGTGTAACTGCAGCGGATGAAGAAGTTGCTAAAATTTTGTATCGTTCTAAAAAACCAATTGTACTTGCGGTAAATAAGGTTGATAATCCAGAAATGCGTAGTGATATTTATGATTTTTATTCATTAGGATTTGGCGAGCCATTCCCGATTTCAGGTACACACGGTTTAGGACTTGGTGATTTGTTAGATGAAGCTGCAAATCATTTTCCGAAGATTGAAGAAGAAGCGTATGACGATGAAACAATCCGTTTCTCTTTAATTGGACGTCCAAACGTAGGGAAATCATCGCTTGTAAATGCACTTCTTGGTCAAGAACGTGTAATTGTAAGTAATATCGCAGGAACGACGCGTGATGCTGTCGATACACCATATAGTAAAGATGATCAAGATTATGTAATCATCGATACAGCTGGTATGCGTAAAAAAGGAAAAGTATATGAAAGTACAGAAAAGTATAGTGTACTTCGTGCGCTTAGAGCGATTGAACGTTCTGACGTTGTTTTAGTTGTTTTAGACGGAGAAGAAGGAATTATTGAGCAAGATAAAAAAATCGCTGGATATGCTCATGATTCAGGACGAGCTGTTATTATCGTTGTAAACAAATGGGATGCAGTGAAAAAAGATGAAAAAACAATGAAGGCATTTGAAGAAAACATTCGTGCTCATTTCCAATTCTTGGATTATGCACCGATTGTATTCTTATCTGCAAAAACGAAAAAACGTACACAAACGTTATTACCGGTTATCAATGAGGTAAATGAAAGCCATAGTATCCGTGTACAAACAAACGTATTAAACGATGTAATTATGGATGCGGTAGCGATGAATCCAACACCGACTCATAATGGTAGCCGTCTGAAAATCTTCTATGCGACACAGGTTGCGGTAAAACCACCGACATTTGTTGTGTTTGTAAACGATACAGAATTAATGCACTTTTCATATGAGCGCTTCTTAAAGAATCGTTTACGTGAAGCGTTCGGTTTTGTAGGAACGCCGATTCACATTATTGCTCGAGCAAGAGACTAATGGAGAGGATGTGATTTTATGACAAAAATCACAGTAGTAGGAGCAGGTAGCTGGGGAACAGCGTTAGCGATGGTATTAGCTGACAATGGACATGATGTACGTATTTGGGGAAATCGCCCAGAACTTATGGATGAAATGAATACGAAACATGAGAATAGTCGATATCTCCCAGGCATTACATTGCCAAGCACAATCGTAGCCTACTCTTCTTTAGAAGAAGCATTAGTAGATGTAAATACAGTACTGCTAGTAGTACCGACGAAAGCGTACAGAGATGTATTACAAGAGATGAAAGAAATTGTTACAGAACCGATTACTTGGATTCATGCGAGTAAAGGGATTGAACCTGGTACGTCAAAACGTATTTCGGAAGTGATCGAGGAAGAAATTCCAGAGAACTTAATTAAAGATGTTGTTGTACTGTCTGGACCGAGTCATGCTGAAGAAGTTGGTTTACGACAAGCGACAACAGTTACGTCTGCAGCAAAGCGTATGGAAGCGGCTGAGGAAGTACAAGATTTATTTATGAATAGTTATTTCCGTGTATACACAAATCCAGATATCGTTGGAGTTGAACTTGGTGGTGCGCTAAAAAATATTATCGCATTAGCTGCTGGTATAACTGATGGTCTTGGATTAGGTGATAATGCAAAGGCGGCATTGATGACACGTGGTTTAACAGAGATTGCTCGTTTAGGAAGAAAAATGGGCGGAAATCCGTTAACGTTTGCTGGTCTAACTGGTATGGGAGACTTAATTGTAACTTGTACAAGTGTTCATAGCCGAAATTGGCGCGCTGGAAATATGCTTGGAAAAGGACACTCTCTAGAAGAAGTGTTAGAAAGCATGGGTATGGTTGTAGAAGGTGTAAGAACAACGAAAGCTGCTCATGAATTGGCAGAGAAAATGGAAGTTGAAATGCCGATTACAGCTGCTTTATATGACGTGCTGTTCAATGGGAATAACGTAAAAGATGCGGTAGGTTCATTGATGGGACGTGTTCGAAAACATGAAGTAGAAGCTATACCTGATTTACTGTAAAGAAAAGCGACAGAAGTACATTTGTACTTCTGTCGCTTTTTTATTTTATGGGTCTTTTCACCATTTTTTTATTTTTGCATAGGATGAAGAGTAACTTGAGGAGAGGGTGAAAAGAATGGATAATAACATTTTTAATAATATTGAGAAGGAAGCGAAAGTAAATAAAGAGGATATTTTTAAATTAGCATCATCCGTGCAAAATGCGAATTTACGTGATGAAACTGTACTTCGTCAATTGATTCATCAAGTGGCTCTTATGGCGGGACGTGAAGTGCCGAAAGAGCAAGAGGATCAAATTGTAAAAGCGATTATTAATAATAATATGCCAGCAGATTTTGGCTCGTTAAGCAAAATGTTTAAAAAATAAATTATGAGAAACAAAGAGTTTGTAGATTGCATATGATAGCCATGAAAGAATGGGAATAGAGCTGTTTTTGGGCATATTTGGTCAACTGAAGCGAGAGATACATTCGCTTCGGTTTTATTTTTATCTAGATTGGTGAAAAATACTGGAAAACCTATTGATTAAAGTTACATATTCGCAATTTGTAGTAAAATGTTCTTTTTGTATTTGTTTAAAGATTTTAATTTGTTAAAATAGTATAAAAATAGATTAATAAAAAGGGGTGTGTATATGTCAGAAGGGCTTATGAAAATGTGGTTGGCTTTAGGAGCAATTGGATTTATGTTTTTTGCAGTAAGTTTCATTTTATTAAGTAGACATAAAATAAAGAATAAATTTTTGAAAGGGATTACAGCATTAGTAGCGTACACCCTTATGATTGTGTCAGGAATTGTTATTTTTCTTGTTGTATTTAGTGGACCTGTACAGCAGTAATTGGAATGGTCTCGAAAATACTACATACGAGCAAGTTATATTAGTATGAAAAGGTGATTGCTAGTGAAAAAAGTCCATGTTATTTTAATATTTTGTTGTATGAGCCTTTTAACGGGGTGTCTGTATCCGAAAGAAAATATGAAACAAAATGCGGTTCCTTATGAAGATCAGCTACAGGTTGTTCAAAAAGCTGTTGTGACATTTAAGGAGCAAAATGATGGGATATTGCCAATTAAGACGAGGGATATGAGTACACCTATTTATCAAAAGTATCCAATTGATTTTCAACAGATTGCTCCGCGCTACATACAAGAAGCACCGGGGAATGCGTATGAAAGTGGAGGGGTATATCAATACGTATTAATAGACGTTGAAACAAATCCAACAGTAAAATTAATTGATGTTAGGATGGCTGAACAAGTTCAGGAACTATCTTTAAAGCTTAGGATGTATCGTGATGAACATCAATATCCACCTTTTAAAAAAGTAATTTCAGATGGTGTATATGAACTGGATTTCAAAAAACTAGGATATAAAGATGTGCCACAAGTGACAAGCCCATATTCTGGTAAGGGACTTCCTTTTGTAATTAATGAAAAAGGAGAAGTTTTTGTTGATTATAGAATCGACTTATATGACGCTTTGAAAAAAAATGAAGGGCAGTTTACGGAGGGAGAAGATATTCGGAATATACTTTTGAAAGCTTCCCCGTTTGTACCAGCTTATTCCTTACCGTACACAGTAAAGGACGGAGAACCAATTTTTTTAAAATGATAAGTCATGAACCTTTCTTTTAGTGAATAAGTTCTAGAAGAAAGGTTTTTTATGTTATACAACTTACGATGCAAACAAAAGATATTTTTTAATAGTCATATGAAATTGGACAAAATTATATGATATATTGTCCGAACTTCTAGAATACCATTATATTATATCAGATATTATAGGCAACGTTAGAGAAGGTATTAGTTGACTATAAACGCGGAATTATTCCCAAAAATTTTGAGGGAGGGAATCACTTGGAAAAGGTAGATATTTTTAAAGATATTGCAGAACGAACAGGCGGTGATATTTATTTTGGAGTTGTAGGAGCTGTTCGAACAGGGAAATCAACATTCATTAAAAAATTTATGGAACTTGTGGTTATTCCAAATATTGAGAATGAGTCTGACCGTCAAAGAGCGCAGGATGAATTGCCTCAAAGTGCTGCTGGTCGTACAATTATGACGACGGAACCGAAGTTTGTTCCAAACCAAGCGGTTTCTATCGAAGTAGATGAAGGGCTTGAAGTGAACATTCGATTAGTAGATTGTGTTGGATATACGGTTCCAGGAGCGAAGGGCTATGAAGATGAGAATGGCCCGCGCATGATTAATACCCCTTGGTATGAAGAACCTATTCCATTCCATGAAGCTGCAGAAATCGGCACGCGTAAAGTAATTCAAGAACATTCAACAATTGGTGTTGTAATTACAACAGATGGAACAATTGGTGAAATTCCAAGAAGAGATTATATAGAGGCAGAAGAACGCGTTGTAAATGAGTTGAAAGAAGTAGGAAAACCTTTCATTATGATAATTAATACGGTACAGCCGTATCATCCAGATACAGAGCAATTACGCCAAAGTTTATCAGAAGAATATGATATCCCGGTTATTGCAATGAGTGTGGAGAGTTTAAGAGAAACAGATGTATATAATGTACTTCGTGAAGCGCTATTTGAATTCCCTGTATTAGAAGTGAATGTGAACCTTCCGAGCTGGGTAATGGTGCTAAATGAAGGGCACTGGTTGCGTCGAAGTTATCAAGAAGCAGTTCAAGAAACTGTGAAGGATATAAAACGTCTTCGTGATGTTGATCGCGTTGTTTGGCAGTTTAGTCAATATGAATTTATTGATCGAGCGAGCCTAGCTGGCATTGATATGGGGCAAGGTGTGGCGGAGATTGATTTATATGCGCCAGATGAATTATATGATCAGATTTTAAAAGAAGTAGTAGGAGTAGAAATTCGAGGGAAAGATCATTTATTGAAGCTTATGCTCGATTTATCTCATGCGAAAATAGAATACGATCAGGTGGCGGATGCACTGCGTATGGTTAAGCAAACAGGATATGGTGTAGCAGCGCCTGCACTAGCGGATATGAGCTTAGATGAGCCAGAAATTATTCGTCACGGTTCAAGGTTTGGTGTGAAGTTAAAAGCGGTAGCGCCATCTATTCATATGATTAAAGTAGATGTAGAGTCAACGTTTGAGCCGATCATTGGTACTGAAAAGCAAAGTGAAGAATTAGTTCGTTATTTAATGCAAGATTTTGAAGATGACCCGTTATCAATTTGGAATTCTGATATATTTGGACGTTCGCTTAGCTCGATTGTTCGAGAAGGAATTCAGGCGAAATTATCTTTAATGCCAGAAAATGCTAGATATAAATTAAAAGAAACGCTAGAAAGAATTATTAATGAAGGATCTGGCGGATTAATTGCGATTATACTATAAGAAAAATCCCTCTCATTGTAGAGGGATTTTTTGTTTTTTCGATTATAAAATAGAAAAATAAACAGTCATTATCTAATACATTGTTGTAAATTGTCAAGTTTCATCAGATTTTCACATTTTCAGAGTAACAATTTCCTTAAAAATATTGAATTATAAGGGAGAATCGTATAATATAGGCGTTGATAATGATTTATCTACATCTTTGTAGTATAGAATTTGTAAAAATTGCCTACAAATGAAAGTAAGACTCATTTTATGATCATTATACAGTCTTATCTTTGGGAGGAGGTGAATGGCATGAACAAGACAGATTTAATCAATGCTGTTGCAGAAGCAAGTTCCCTTTCTAAAAAGGACGCAACAAAAGCAGTAGACGCTGTTTTTGATTCTATCTTAGAAGCTTTAAAACAAGGTGATAAAGTACAACTGATCGGATTCGGTAACTTCGAAGTTCGTGAGCGTGCGGCTCGTAAAGGTCGTAACCCACAAACAGGTGAGGAGATTGAAATCGCTGCAAGTAAAGTACCTGCATTCAAACCTGGTAAAGCGTTAAAAGATGCGGTTAAATAATCCTTACATATTAACAGGGAAGAAGAGTTTCCTTTTTGGGAACTCTTCTTTTTGCTTTTAAAAACATAAATATGCTAGAATGTGTTCGTATCACTTTTAGGTTTTCGGGAGGGCTAGCGGATGGCAAAAGTTAATTTAGAACAAATTGAACATGCAGTACGCCTTATTTTAGAGGCGATTGGGGATGACCCAAATCGTGAGGGAGTACTTGATACACCAAAGCGTGTTGCAAAAATGTACGCAGAAGTGTTCGCAGGTATGCATGAAGATCCGAAAGAGCATTTGCATAAAGTATTCGGAGAAGATCACGAAGAGCTTGTACTAGTAAAAGATATACCATTTTATTCGATGTGTGAGCATCATTTAGTTCCATTCTATGGAGTTGCTCACGTTGCATATATTCCGCAAGGCGGAAAGGTGACAGGGTTAAGTAAATTAGCTCGTACTGTAGATACAATTGCACGTCGTCCACAACTGCAAGAACGTATTACATCAACAGTAGCGAACTCTATTATGGAAGTACTAGAGCCGCATGGTGTAATGGTAGTAGTAGAAGCAGAACATATGTGTATGACGATGCGTGGTGTGAAAAAACCAGGTGCGAAAACAGTAACGACAGCAGTTCGTGGTGTGCTTGAAAATGATGCTGCAGCGCGCAGTGAAATTTTATCGTTTATTAAAACGAAGTAAAGAAAAGCGGGAAACTGCTTTTCTTTTTTTTTTTAGTAAATAAATGATATAGTTTTAGCTAGACAGAGTGAGGTTAGAAAGATTGCTTACATGAATGGTAGGTGTAGCCAAGTTTTGGTTATAGAAAATAGAGTGTATGTGTTATAATAAGTTTTATGAATTAGAAAACAAGGGTGATTTTTTGTGTGTGACATCTACGGAGGGTATGCGGGTATAAAAGAGAAATTGATGGAGAAATTACGCCATCCTTATTTTATAAACTATATTGAAGAACCATTTATTGATGAAGAAAAGATAGCATTGTTATATGGTGCTTTAAAGAGTGCAAACTTACATATAGAACAAATTGAGCATTACGTAGTAACAATTATGCTTGTGCAAATTGCGCTTGATACGCATGAAAGGGTATCAAATAAAGCAGGCGAGGAAGCGATTGAATCGCATAAATGTCGTCAATTAACAGTACTTGCAGGCGATTACTATAGTGGACTATATTATTATTTATTGTCTATGAATCGTGATATTGTTTTAATTCGTGCACTTGCTGAAGGAATTAAAGAGATAAATGAACACAAAATTATGTTATACCAAAAAGCGCATGAAACGACGGGTGACATAATGAAAAGCGTAGTAACGATTGAGTCTGCGCTCCTTCAAAAAACATGTGATCATTTTCATTTATCACATTGGAAGCCATTTATCACATACGTATTAGGTGGAAATCGCCTTCAAAAAGAAATTCAATTGTATGCTGATAAACAACATTCACCTGTTTTTCAAGCGATGCAAGATGCTTTAGGGGATAAAGCAGAAGTAGTGATTAATGGTTGGATGATGGAATTGAGAAAGAAAGAAAAACAATTTTTAGAAAATCACATAGACATAAATGAAATAAATTCTGTGTTAAGGGATAAATAGAAGACATAAGCAATTTTACATTGGAAGAAGGTACGAGCATGCAACAATCAAAAGAAGAAAGAGTACATGACGTATTTGAAAAGATTTCTGATAAATACGATGTGATGAATTCTGTAATTAGTTTTCAAAGACATAAAGCGTGGCGTAAAGAAACGATGCGAATTATGGATGTACAACCTGGCAGTAAAGCGCTTGATGTATGCTGCGGAACCGCAGATTGGACAATTGCGCTAGCTGGAGCGGTAGGTGAGCAAGGAAAGGTTGTTGGCTTAGACTTCAGTGAAAATATGTTATCTGTCGGTAAGCAAAAGGTAGAGGCGTTACAATTAAAACAAGTAGAACTTCTACATGGGAATGCAATGGAGCTTCCGTTTGAAGATAATACGTTTGATTATGTAACGATTGGGTTTGGTTTACGTAACGTACCGGATTATATGCACGTATTAAAGGAAATGACGCGTGTAGTAAAACCAGGTGGAAAAGTAATCTGTTTAGAAACATCTCAACCAACAATGATTGGTTTTCGACAAGGGTATATTTTATACTTTAAATATATCATGCCGTTATTTGGAAAGATGTTTGCGAAAAGTTATAAAGAATATTCATGGCTTCAAGAATCTGCTAGTGCATTCCCAGGGATGAAAGAATTGGCCCAAATGTTTGAGCAAGCTGGACTTGAACGTGTGCAAGTGAAACCATTTACTTTTGGGGTAGCAGCGATGCATTTAGGTATTAAACCAGAATCAAAATAGAAAAAAGAAGTTTTAGGTTAAGGTGAACAATATGAAGTTACAACTTATGTACTCTTTTTTACGATCGGATATTAATGTGATAGAAAAAGAATTAAAAAAGACAGTTGCTTCTGAACAGCCATTAGTAGAAGAGGCAGCATTACAACTTATTGAAGCTGGTGGGAAGCGAATTCGTCCCGTATTTGTGTTGCTTGCAGGGAAATTTGGAGATTATAAGTTAGATGCGATTAAGCATGCTGCTGTTGCGTTAGAGCTTATTCATATGGCTTCTCTTGTTCACGATGATGTTATTGATGCTGCATTTTTACGACGCGGCAGTGCGACTGTGAATGCGAAATGGGGAGATCGTATTGCGATGTATACAGGGGACTATTTGTTCGCTAAGTCTCTTGAATGTATAACAAATATCGAAATCCCAGAGGCGCATCAAGCGTTATCACATACTATTTTAGAAGTCTGTAAAGGTGAAATTGAACAAATTAAAGATAAATACAATTATGACCAAAATTTAAGAACGTATTTAAGAAGAATAAAGCGAAAAACAGCATTATTAATTGCCGCGAGTTGCCAATTGGGAGCGATTGCTGCTGGTGCTAATCGTGATACAGTAAATCGTCTATTTTGGTATGGGTATTTTGTAGGAATGTCTTATCAAATTATTGATGACATTTTAGACTTCGTTTCCACGGAAGAGAAACTTGGAAAACCTGCTGGTGGAGATTTATTACAAGGAAACATTACGCTCCCTGCTTTATATGCGATGGAAGATCCAGTACTTCGTAAGAAAATCACATCTGTACATGAAAATACAACAGCAAGTGAAATGCAAGAAATTATTGATGCTGTAAAAAATAGTACAGCGATCGATAAAGCATTTGCGTTTAGTGAACGTTATTTACATAAAGCTTTAGAAATAATAAAACCACTCCCTCGTGGACAGGCGAAGTATGCATTGCAAAATGTAGCAAAGTATATTGGAAAACGAAAATTTTAATGTTTATTCTAAAAAATAAAATAATCTCTCTATTTCAAAACTATTGCACAATTGTGATAAGGGTGATAATATGTGTGTGGGGATATACAATTACATACATAATTCAGAAGTGGAGAGATTTTTTATGGAAAAAACATTTCTAATGGTAAAACCAGACGGTGTACAACGTGCCTTCATTGGGGAAATTGTAGCTCGTTTTGAGAAAAAGGGCTTTCAATTAGTTGGTGCAAAATTAATGCAAGTCACTCCGGAAATTGCTGGACAACACTACGCTGAGCATAAAGAAAAACCTTTCTTTGGTGAGTTAGTAGACTTTATTACATCTGGACCTGTATTCGCAATGGTATGGCAAGGTGAAGGTGTAGTAGATACAGCACGTAACATGATGGGTAAAACAAGACCACATGAAGCAGCTCCTGGAACAATTCGTGGAGATTTCGGTGTAACTGTTGCGAAAAACATTATCCATGGTTCTGATTCTTTAGAAAGCGCAGAGCGCGAGATTGCTATTTTCTTTAAAGAAGAAGAATTAGTTGACTACTCAAAATTAATGAATGAATGGATTTACTAATTATTTTGAAATAATTTGTAAACGCTTTAATCACTGTGATAATAGTAAAAAGTGCAAGGAGAATAGGGGTATTCTTCTTGCACTTTTTTTATTATCAATTAGTTACGAAGTTTGAGCTGTTATGATATATTGATATTTAAATTAGACCTATCGGAAATATAGAATAAGAAAATGGTCGATTTATGATATAATTTCTTTAATATTTTTAGAATGATAAAAGTTAATATTATTGCTTAATATAGTGAGATAAATACATATACGAAAAGAGGAATAACGTATGCGATATATTACAGCTGGTGAATCTCATGGTCCGCAACTTACAACGATTATAGAAGGTGTTCCAGCAGGATTGTCTTTAGTAGCGGATGATATAAACGAAGAGTTAGCTAGAAGGCAAAAGGGATATGGGCGTGGTAGACGCATGCAAATTGAAACGGATCAAGCGCAAATTGTAAGTGGTGTTAGGCATGGAGAAACATTAGGTTCACCTATTACGCTCGTTGTTGAAAATCGTGATTTTGCACATTGGACAAAAGTTATGGGGGCAGAGCCTTTAACTGAGCAGGAAGAAAAAGAAATGAAAAGGAAAGTGACAAAACCAAGGCCTGGACATGCTGATTTAAATGGTGCGATTAAATATGGTCATAGAGATATGAGAAATGTACTGGAACGTTCGTCAGCGCGCGAAACGACGGTGCGTGTTGCTGCGGGTGCGGTTGCTAAAAAGGTGTTAGCAGAACTTGGTATTAAAGTGGCGGGCCATGTAATTGAAATTGGCGGTGTACAAGCTAAGAAGGTTACGTATAATTCAATTGAAGAGTTAAAGAGTATTACAGAAGTATCTCCTGTACGTTGCTTAGATGACGAAGCTGGTAACCAAATGATGAAAGCAATTGATGATGCGAAAGCAAATGGTGATTCAATCGGTGGAATTGTTGAAGTAATTGTGGAAGGAATGCCAATTGGAGTAGGTAGCTACGTACATTATGATCGAAAACTGGATGCGAAATTAGCAGCTGCAATTATGAGTATTAATGCTTTTAAAGGTGTCGAGATTGGAATTGGTTTTGAAGCAGCACATAGACCGGGAAGTGAAGTTCATGATGAAATTCTGTGGAATGAGGAGCATGGGTATACACGAAGAACAAATAATGCAGGTGGATTAGAAGGCGGTATGACGACTGGAATGCCAATTGTTGTGCGCGGTGTGATGAAACCGATACCTACACTTTATAAACCTCTTCAAAGTGTAGATATTGGTACGAAAGAGCCTTTTACAGCGAGCATTGAACGTTCAGATAGTTGTGCAGTGCCAGCAGCTAGTGTCGTTGCAGAAGCGGTTGTGGCTTGGGAATTAGCGACAGCTTTAATAGGACAATTCGGATTAGATCGTATGGAACTAATTCGTGAAAATATTGAGAAACATAATGAATATGCGAGGGGATTTTAATGGGAAACATACATATTCAAACGAAATCAAAAGAATATGATGTACATGTTGGTAAAGAAGCGTTGTCATACTTAACAACGATCGTTCAAAATATGCAGCCAGCGGTATCTAACGTAATGATCATTTCAGATGAATCTGTTGCATCACTACATTTACAGACAGTTATCGATGCATTACAAGTAGAGCAGGACGTGTTTTCGTTTGTTGTACCAAGTGGCGAAAAAGAGAAGTCTTTCGAAAATTTCTATGCGGCTCATACGTCAGCTCTTGAAAATAAATTGGATAGAAATTCTTTAATTCTTGCACTTGGAGGCGGAATGATTGGAGATTTAGCTGGTTTTGTTGCTGCGTCGTTTATGCGTGGTATTCGCTTTGTGCAGGTTCCGACGACTTTATTAGCGCACGATAGCGCAGTAGGTGGGAAAGTAGCAATTAATCATCCGTTAGGTAAAAATATGATTGGTGCATTCCATCAGCCAGAAGCAGTTGTATATCATACACCGTTTTTACAGTCTCTTCCTGAAAAAGAGTGGCGTTCAGGTTATGCAGAGGTGATAAAGCATGCTCTTATTGGTGATGTGGAGCTATATCATTGGTTAAAAGAAGAAGTACAGACATTAGCGGATCTTCGTGATGAGAAGTTAATTCATATATTAACGAAGGCGATTCCTGTAAAGGCAAATGTTGTATCACAAGATGAAACAGAGAAGGGTGTACGTGCCCATTTGAACTTTGGACATACGTTAGGACATGCTCTTGAAAAAGAGCTAGGTTATGGAAATATTACTCACGGTGACGGCGTAGCAGTTGGAATGTTATTCGCCATATTTTTAAGTGAGCAAGTGTACAAGGTTAATCTTGCTTATGAAGATATAAAGCAGTGGTTCTTGAAATACGGCTATCCAAAAATGCCAAGAGATTTGAATGTAGAGCGCCTCGTTCAATTGATGAAACAAGATAAGAAAGCAAATGCAGGAGCAATTCATATGGTGCTTATGCAGGAATATGGGGTAGTGAATGTCGTATCTATTTCAGATGAGACTGTTCATATTGCGTTAGAGGCATTTCAAAAAGATATGGTTTAAAATGATAGCGAAGTGCTGTGAAGTGCTCATTTAGAGGTATTCTCGTAATAGTGACGGTTATGATAAAAGATTACAGTAAGGGGCTATAACTGTATTGTAATCAAATTGAATGAAATGACTGGGGGAAGAAAAATGAGAGTGAAAGAGCAATTGTTAACTTTGAGAGCGTATGTGCCTGGGAAAAACATTGAAGAAGTAAAAAGGGAATATGGATTATCAAAAATTGTGAAATTAGCATCGAACGAAAATCCATTCGGTTGCTCAGCGCGTGTGACAGAAGCATTAACTTCTTTAGCGAGCCAATATGCCCTTTATCCAGATGGATATGCCTTCGAACTTCGGACAAAAGTAGCGGAACATTTAGGTGTAAAAGCAGAACAACTACTATTTGGTAGTGGATTAGATGAAGTCATTCAAATGATTAGCCGAGCGTTACTACATGAAGGAACAAACGTTGTAATGGCGAATCCTACGTTTTCACAATATCATCACCATGCTGTTATTGAAGGAGCAGAAGTTCGTGCAGTATCACTTAAAGATGGTATTCACGATTTAGATGAAATGCTAGAGCAAGTAGATGATAAAACGAAAATTGTATGGATTTGTAATCCGAATAATCCGACAGGTACATATGTTGAGAAACAAAAATTACTTTCATTTTTAGAATCAGTTCCTAAGTCGGCTCTCGTTATTATGGACGAAGCATATTATGAATACGCGGACGCAGAAGACTATCCGCAAACACTACCACTTCTTGAAAAGTATGAAAATCTTATGGTTTTACGCACGTTTTCAAAAGCATATGGTTTAGCTGCTTTTCGTATCGGATATGCGATTGGGGATGCGAAGTTAATCGGACAGCTAGAAGTAGCGAGGTTACCATTCAATACATCAACTGTAGCGCAATCTGTAGCACTCGCTGCATTAGAAGATCAAGCCTTTTTACAAGATTGTGTGCAAAAGAATGCTGAAGGTCTAAATCAGTATTATGCATTTTGTAAAGAATATAACGTATTCTATTATCCATCTCAAACAAATTTCATTTTCTTAAAACTTGGTATACCGGGTAATGAAGCTTTCGAACGATTAATGAAAAAAGGATATATCGTTCGTTCTGGTGCTGCATTTGGTATCGATGATGGTATTCGTATTACTGTCGGTTTGAAAGAAGAAAATGATGAAATTATAGAGTTGCTGAAAGAGCTTGTAAATGAGCAAGTACAGAAAGAAGAAACATATTCTTAAGAGATTGTGAAGGCTCCTATTATAGGAGCCTTTTTTATCGTATTAAAAATAAAGATTGAAGTCTGGTATTTAAGTTGTTCTGTAAATCACGGTTTGTATAGCTTGATAATTAGTGAGAGAAGTTATTTGCACGGTCATAAAAGAAAGCGGTACAATAGAAGATGATGATAAGGTATCGGTGTCATATCCGAACCTTTTGAACAATTACCTATTCTGTAAGAAGAAGTATAAGAAGAAGCATGCTCATTCTAAAGGTTGCGTTCTAACAGTGAGTTGCTTATGATAAATGAACAGAAGAGAATATTTTTTAGAATTAAAGGAGACGTTTATGCAAAAGTTTGAACAAGCTGTTTCATATATTGAAAATGGTGAAGCGGAAAAAGGGTTACAATTATTAAAAGAACAATTAAAAATTGCAAATGATGAAGAGAAGTATGATATCGCTCGTTACTATCATACACTTGGATTTACAGATGAGGCATTAGCGATTACTGAAGACTTACGTTTACTGTATCCGGAAGAAAGTGAATTCACTGTATTTTTAGCAGAATTATATATTGATCTAGATAAAGAAGATGAAGCGATTGAAGTACTTCATGATATTCCAGAAAATGACAATTTATATGTTCAATCTTTATTACTTGTTGCAGATTTATTCCAAATGCAAGGTTTTGATGATGTAGCAGAGCAAAAACTATTAAAGGCGAAAGAAATGATGCCTGATGAACCTG
Organism: Bacillus sp. L_1B0_5; assembly: GCF_000836715.1. Taxonomy (NCBI): domain Bacteria; kingdom Bacillati; phylum Bacillota; class Bacilli; order Caryophanales; family Bacillaceae; genus Bacillus; species Bacillus sp. L_1B0_5. Next base: position 58,604 of record NZ_JXIS01000018.1, read on the forward strand.
TTATTACATTTGGGTTAGCAGAATTATATAGTAGTAAAGGTGAAGAACAAAAGGCAATTACTTATTATGAATCGCTATTAGCGGAACATAAAGTAATGGGTGGTGTTGTGATCGCACTTCGTCTCGCAGAAACGTTAAGCGCAATCGGAAACTGGGAAGAGGCAATTTCTTATTATGAAGCAGGCCTAGAGGAACAAAAAGATATTCACTCATTATTTGGATATGCCTTCACATTATACCAAGGTGAAGAATATCAGAGAGCAATTGGTGCTTGGCAAGAACTAAAAGAATTAGACCCTGAGTACGCATCACTGTACATGTATTTAGCGAAAAGCTATGAAAAAGAAGGGATGCTTCAAGAAAGCTATGAAACGCTTCATGAAGGAATTAAAGTAGATGAGCTTTCAGTTCCGTTTTATGTAGAGTTAGCGAACATTGCGGCGAAATTAGGAAAAATAGTAGAAGCAGAGGAAGTTCTTCAAAAAGCGCTTGAGTTAGATCCAGGACATTTAGGCGCAACATTAAAATATGCGTATATCTTAAAAGAACAAGAAAAGTACGAAGAGTTAATTGCAATTGTAGAGCGTGCTATTGATAGTGGAGAACCAGATACACAACTACTTTGGGACCTTGCGTATGCAAAAAAACAATTAGAAATGTATTCGGATGCATTAAAACACTATGAAAGTGCATATACTTCTTTTAAGAATCATCCAGACTTCTTAGAAGAATACGGTTATTTCTTATTGGAAGAAGGAAAGCGAAAAGAGGCGAAAGAAGTATTTACCCAGTTATTACAACTAGACCCGACACAAATTCATATTGAAGAGTTGTTATATAATTTAGAGGATTTTTCATAAGTTGGAAGGAAACTGAATGCCGCTTCTTGAATCTAAAAAGAAAAGAGAAAGACAGAGGAGGGACTTAATTGCTATGAATACCCCTGTTTCTGTAAACGAGAAGAAGGATTTTGTAAAATGGTTTTTGAATAATTACCAACTGAAACAGCGTGAATGTGTATGGATTCTGAATTATTTAATGAGTCACGATCAATTAATGCATAAAGTCCACTTCGTAGAGCATGCAAAATATTGTCCGCGTGGCTTAGTGATGTCAGCGAATTGTGTGAAAGACACACCGTTTCACTTTTTTAAACAAAATGTTATGACAACAGATGCTGAAAAATCGTTTCATGATATTCGTTTAAATCGAGATGAGGATATTTATATTCAACTCAACTTTAAATCATCGTTTCAAAATGCGAATTATGTAGCTGTATTAGAAGAAAACCCATATCTACCAAAGCATATTGAAGTAAATGAAAAAGATCGTTTGCTTGCAGAAAGGTTTTTGGAAGAAAGTGTATTTTCGTTTAGGAGAGAACGCCTTTTGAAACAAATTGATGAAGCGTTGGATAAGCAAGATAAGGAAGCGTTTCATAGATTAACGGCAGAGTTAAAGACTTTATAGAATTTATTTGGATTAATAATTTTTTACAAATTTCAGACTTTTATCAAGAAAAACTACCTATATTGGGTAGTTTTTCTTTTTTTACCTCTTTTAGTATGGTTTAATATATATAAAGTGAAAGTTCTGTCATTTGTAAGTGAAGGAGGGAAGGAATTTGAAGTGGATTGTAAAAGATGTGGAACAGTTTGAGCAAGCAAGAGAGTATGTTGATACAGGAGTAATACCGCTTTTATCAATTTCGGCAGCAAAAGAAATGAAAATGGTTGTAGAACAAGGTGAATTTATAGAATTGTTGAGTATGGAATTGGAAAGAGAGTATAAAGGCAGGGTGCTTTTACTGCCTGCGTTTACGTATTTAGTAGAAAGTCAAAAGAATGAAAAAGGTCGTTTGCAAGAATGGACAAATCATTTACGAAGCGAAGGTTTTAAGCATATTGCTTATGTTACAAGTGATTTTTCATGGAAAGAGGATATACAAGAGTTACAGGGAGATTTATTTTGGTTTCCTTCATTAGCACTAGAACAATTTAGTGATCAAGCAAAAAGAGAAGTTATTCATGCACATATAAAAAATATAATGGTGATGTTGGAAGATAAGTGGGGAAACTAATAATAAACAGAAAGTTCTTATTATTATGAGTAGTATGATATTGACCTGTGCATGAGCGTATTATATCATGATAGTGTCCTAGTTTTTATTTTTTATATAATTTATCACGAGGGGACAATTTCTGATAGAGGGGGGAAATTTTCGTGAGCGAGAAAGAACATCGCGTGTCAAGAAGACAATTTTTAAATTACACACTCACAGGGGTAGGAGGCTTTATGGCTGCCGGTATTTTAATGCCGATGACGCGATTTGCGCTTGATCCGGTGTTAAGAAAAGAAGCCGGAACAGATATGGTTGCTGTTGCGCAAGTAAAGGATATTACAACAGAGCCGAAGCGTTTCGATTTTAAAGTGAAGCAGGTTGATGGTTGGTACAAGTCTGAAGAACCAAAATCGGCTTGGGTTCATAAAGATGAAAGCGGAGACATTGTTGCGTTCTCTCCAGTATGTAAACATTTAGGATGTACAGTTAACTGGAATTCGGACAAAGCACATCCGAATCAATTCTTTTGCCCATGTCATGGGGGTCGTTATACAAAAGATGGGATTAACATTAAAGGTACGCCACCCCTTGCTCCGCTTGATGTGTACGAGTCTAAAGTGAAAGATGGAACGCTGTATCTAGGAAAAGCGAAGCCAAGAGGGGGTGCAAAGTAGATGTTAAATAAAATTTATGATTGGGTAGATGAAAGATTAGATATTACACCGATATGGCGTGATATCGCTGATCATGAAGTACCTGAACATGTAAACCCGGCACATCACTTTTCTGCATTCGTCTATTGCTTTGGAGGACTTACCTTTTTCGTTACTGTAATTCAAATTTTATCTGGAATGTTTTTGACGATGTATTATGTGCCTGATATTAAAAATGCTTGGGAATCAGTTTACTATCTACAAAATGAAGTTGCTTATGGGCAAATTGTTCGTGGTATGCACCACTGGGGTGCTAGTCTCGTAATTGTAATGATGTTTTTACATACACTCAGAGTTTTCTTCCAAGGTGCGTATAAAAAGCCCCGTGAGTTAAACTGGATTGTTGGTGTTCTTATTTTCTTTGTTATGTTAGGTCTTGGTTTTACCGGATATTTATTACCGTGGGATATGAAAGCTTTATTCGCTACAAAAGTAGGGATTCAAATTGCAGAGCAAACACCGCTCATTGGTCCTTATATTAAAACATTACTCGCTGGTCATTCCGAAATTGTTGGCGCTCAAACATTAACTCGCTTCTTTGCTATTCACGTCTTCTTCTTACCAGCAGCACTTCTAGGTTTAATGGCCTTCCACTTCATCATGATTCGCAAACAAGGTATTTCCGGTCCACTATAAGAGATTGCTAAATTAAAGGGGAAAGAACTAAAGGAGGGAGATTATGCATCGCGGCAAAGGGATGAAGTTTGTAGGAGATTCTCGGGTACCAGTAGCTCGGAAACCAAATATTCCAAAAGACTATTCTGAATACCCAGGGAAAACAGAAGCATTTTGGCCGAACTTCTTGTTAAAAGAATGGATGGTTGGTGCAGTTTTTTTAATCGGTTATTTATGTTTAACAGTGGCGCATCCGTCGCCGCTTGAGAGAATGGCGGATCCAACAGATGCTGGGTATATACCACTTCCAGATTGGTATTTCTTATTCTTGTATCAGTTATTAAAGTATTCTTATGCTTCTGGTTCATTTACTGTAATTGGAGCGTTTATTATGCCAGGGATTGCGTTTGGTGCATTACTGTTAGCTCCATTTCTTGATCGAGGTCCAGAAAGACGTCCATTGAAGCGTCCTGTAGCAACTGGATTTATGCTTTTAGCAATTGCTTCGATTATCTTTTTAACTTGGGAATCTGTAGCACACCACGACTGGGAAGCTGCAAAAAAACAAGGAGCAATTGTAAAAACAGCGCCAGTTGATAAAAATGATGATGGCTATAAATTAATGCAAAAAAATACTTGTTTAACATGTCATGGTGACAATTTACAGGGCGGGGCGGCAGCACCGGCACTGCAAAACTTAACTTTAAAGCCAGAAGAAATTGCTAAAATTGCGAAAGAGGGAAAAGGTTCAATGCCTAAAGGTGTATTTAAAGGTACGGATGAGGAACTGAAGAAGCTCTCGGAATTCGTTGCAAAGTATAATAAAAAATAATAAAAAGCTGACTACAAAATTTGTAGTCAGCTTTTCTATTTAGTTGGATGAAGTTTGTTATAATAGAGTAGGATTTAGTGAATGAATTACTTTTCTTGAAAGGTGTTGGACATACAGATTGGTGTACTTGTATGCAATGTTAAGACAACGATCGGTATTATTATTTTTATTAATTGTTAACATATTAGGTACAATTTACGGATTTATATGGTACGGAAATCAATTGAAAGAAACGTCACCTATATTTTGGCCGTTTGTACCAGATAGTCCTATGGCGAGTCTCTTTTTTGTCTTTGTTTTAATTGCTTTTTTGACAAAGAGAAACTGGGGATTAATAGAAGCGTTAGCGATTGTTACTTTAATAAAATATGGTATTTGGGCTGTTGTTGTAAACGCAATTATGATTTACGTAAAAGGTCCTATTGGCCTTATGGGCTACATGTTAATGCTTTCGCACTTTGCGATGGCAGTGCAAGGTTTTTTATATGCTCCATTTTACCGTATAAAAAAATGGCATTTTATAGCAGCGGGTGTGTGGACGTTGCATAACGATGCAATTGATTATTTATTTTGGCAAATGCCGCGATATGGAATTATGCATTTGTTTGTAGAGGGAATTGGTTATTTTACGTTTTGGTTAAGCATTGCTGTACTATGTATTACATATTATTGTTGCTTACGTGAACATAGGAAACAATTTTCTTTATGATGGTTAGAACTTTTAGGGGGAGAACATGGAGAAAAATAAGAGTGGTACAAAAATATTGGATCGATTGATTACTTTAGTTGTTTCATATAGCATAGCATTTTCTATTTTTGCACTCGCAACAACGGCAGTTGTGTATGGAAAATGGCTGTATTATTTTGAAATTGATTTTTTAAATATTCCTGATTTAGCGGATATGACGAAGGATGAAATTAAAAGAAATTACGATGTGCTTATTACATATTTATCCCCGTTTTATGACGGAGCATTACATTTACCAACATTAGATATGTCTACAAATGGCCGTATTCATTTTGTAGATGTTAAAAATATTTTAGTAAAGATTCAATATGTGATGTATGCGACAATTATGATTGCAGTGATAGGCGGAATTTATTTATTAAAAAAGAAAAATGAAAAGTTTTTACTGCACGGATCGATTTTAACAATCATTTTTCCGATAGCGCTTATGTTACCAATAGCTATTAATTTTGAAAAGAGCTTTGTATTATTCCATAAGTTTTTATTCAGTAATGATTATTGGATGTTTGATATTGAAACGGATCCAGTTATATTAATGCTACCAGAGGAGTTCTTTATGCATGCTGCGTGTGCTATTTTATTATTCATTTTAGGTGGTAGTATACTTTGTTACAGCTTATATAGATATTTCGTAAAAAAGAAAAGGGTGTCAAAGAAAAAATTCTCTGCTTAAAGAGAATTTTTTCTTTGTAAAACGATAATATATTTTTCGGTTCAGTTCTGTTCTATTCTTGTCCAAATTAACATATTTTGTACTAGTAGTTATAGGGGGGACCGGGATGAAGAGAACATTAATTGGATTGATAGCATTTCTAATTATAATGTTTCCGTTACGTATATATGCTGAAGAGTGGAATGAGCTAACAGGGTTGTTAGACGACTCGTTACAGTTAGTGAAGCGTAATGAAGATGAAAAAGCAGTACAAGTATTACAACTTTTCTCAGAGCAATTTTTAATGAAGGGGAATGAAAAGAAGCAGGAAGTAACACCAGATCAAGTTAGAGTTATTTCTTTAGCTTACGACAAGGCACAGCAATCGCTCTCTGAAGAAGGCTTAGGTAAGCAAGCTAAAATGGATAATGTGTTGGCATTACAACTTGCTGTTGACGCGCAAGTATCGAAATATCAACCGCTTTGGATGGAAAGAGAAAGAAAAGTAATGGATGCCTTTTCTCAAATGGAAAAAGCGATGGAAAAAGAAGATGTTGGGCAATTTCAACAAACGTTAAATGCATTTTTAAATGAATTCAATATTATTTATCCAAGCTTAATGATTGCTTTGCCAGAAAATGAGGTACAGCGTGTAAATGTTCATTTATCTTATTTGGATGAATTTCGTAACGTTATGTTAAAAACGAAAGGTGGCCAAATGCAATTAGGGATTATTAAAGGGGATTTGCAAAAGATATTTCACACAGTAAAAAAGGATGAAATTGCACCCTCTCTCATTTGGTTTATGACAATTACTGGGGGGCTTATTTTATTCACATTAACTTATGTTGGATGGAGAAAGTATAAAGGAGAGAGAGAAAAAAGAAAAAGTAATGTGCATTCTAAAAATAGATAATGCAATAAATAAAGATATGGATTGTAAGGTTTATTCATTGACAATAGTGGCAGAAAAAAATAGAATGAGAAGTACTATAATTAAAACTTCAATGGAGGTTCATGATGTTTTATTTAATTTACTTCGCGATCATAATGATCATACCGTTGTATGCACAGTCAAGAGTACGTAGTGCCTATAGCAAGTATTCACAAGTTTATTCAACATCAGGTATGACAGGAGCGGAAGTGGCTCGAAAAATTTTAGATGAAAATGGACTATACAACGTAGCTGTGGAAGAAACACCAGGTCATTTATCAGACCATTATGATCCAACGGCCAAAACGGTTCGATTATCAACAGATAACTATTATGGTCATTCAGTTGCTGGTACAGCAGTTGCAGCACATGAAGTAGGACACGCAATTCAAGATGCGCAAGATTATAACTTTATGCGTATTCGTCATTCGTTAGTTCCTGTGGCGAATTTTGGATCGAATATATCATGGGTATTTATTATGATTGGTATATTTGCGACAATGTCGAAACTATTGTTATTAGGAATTATTTTAATGGCTGCAGGTGTTGTGTTCCAACTTGTTACATTACCAGTTGAGTTCGATGCTTCAAAGCGTGCAATGCAACAAATTGAAGCGTTAGGTATCGTATCAACAGATGAATATGGCCAAGCTCGTAAAGTATTAAATGCAGCAGCATTAACATATGTAGCAGCTGCAGCTGTAGCGGTATTTGAATTATTACGTCTCGTATTAATGTATACTGGTATGCAGCGTAGCGACGACTAAAGACTATCAATTTTGATAGTCTTTTTTTGTTGTGTGGATTGAATTATATAATGTATTGCAAATAGAAATAATAGAAGTAATGCGGAAAGGCGGTGGGGGGAAATGAAATATCCAGACCATTTAGTAAAACAAGTGAAAGAGCGTAGTGCTCCTTATCAACTAGAAGGTTTTTTAAGTGGACAAGGTCCTGAAAATCCCAAATTTATGTTGTTAGGAGAAGCGCCTGGTGAAACAGAAATTCATAATGGGATTCCGTTTAGCGGGAGGTCGGGAAAACAATTAATGGGTTTTTTAGAGCGTATTCACGTTACAAGGAAAGAAGTATATATTACGAGCGCTGTTCGGAGTAGACCTTATAAATGGCGAGAGAAAAAAGAACGAAATGGTGAAAGCATACAAAAAAAGTATAATAGAACGCCAAATCAAGGAGAAATAGTTGCCCATGCGCCTTTGTTAGATTATGAATTAGAGAAAATAAATCCGAGGCTTATCGTCACGCTTGGAAATATCGGTCTTCAACGTTTAACAGGAAAAAATAAAAAAATCACAGATGTACACGGGCAATTATTAAAACAGCCCATTCAAAAATTAAAGGATATGCAAAGTGCAGAGTTTACATGGTCAGAGAATGAATATCATGTTTTTCCAACTTTTCATCCAGCTTCCATTTTTTATAATCGGAGTTTATTGGAGCTTATTTATGAGGATTTGGAGAAGCTTAAAAGACTTGTAATAAAAAACTAGAAAAGCTAAGGCGCTCTTCTAGTTACATTTAATTATGTAAAGGGTTTTTATTTTCATCCAACGTAAAACCTTCACCAACTACATCATGTACGTCACTTACTGCAACAAATGCATGAGGATCTACAGAAGTAATGATATTCTTTAATTTCACGATTTCATTTTTAGCAACAACGCAATACAGTACGTTACGTTCCACTTTTGTATACGATCCAACAGCCTTTAAAAAGGTTGCTCCGCGCTCCATTTCAGATAAAATTTTGGCAGCAATTTCATCATTTTTCTCTGAGATAATAGTCGCTCCTTTGGCGGCATAGGCTCCTTCTTGCATAAAATCAATGACTTTAGCCCCGATAAAAACAGCAACTAACGTATACATACCCTCGCGGTATGATAAATAGGTAAGAATAGAGACGACGATAACGACAGCATCGAACATAAACATCGTTTTACCCATACTCCAGCCAACATATTTGTGAGCTAGTCGTGCGATAATATCTACACCGCCAGTAGTCCCGCCATATTTAAATATTATCCCAAGGCCGATACCGATAAATGCCCCGGCGAATAAAGCTGCGAGTGTCATATCATTTTGCAAGTTTAAATGTAAGTTGAGCACTTCGTAACGCTGGAAAATCCATAGAAATAAAGATACGCTAAAGGTGCCAATTAATGTATATAAAAATGTCGTTCTGCCAAGTAACCTCCAACCAATAAAAAATATAGGGATATTTAAAATTAAGTTTGAGTAGGAAGGATCAAACTTAAATAAAAAATACAATAATAGTGTAATACCAGTAAACCCACCCTCTGCAAGGTGGTTTTCAATATTGATATTGACAATACCGAAAGAAAATATAGCGGAACCGATTAAAATAAAAATAATATTTCGCATCTTCAATTTTGATGTCATATAGAAATCCCCCTAATTATGTAATGATTACATTGCTCCGCTGAAACGGTAAAACATAATAAGTAATTTCTAGTTGCTAGTGAAAATAGTAAGAGCCCGATTGGTATGGGCTAATCTTTTGCAAAAAGCGCAAAAGAAAGTTTCACTTTATTATAGTCTATCCAAAAAAGGGTCGCAAATAGGTGTTTGGCGGGGAATAATATTTGTCAAATCGCGATGAATTGGCTAACATGAAAGAGGAAGGATTAGAGGTGAATAGTATGGAAGCAAAAACGATGAAAGATATGCAGAAAGAAGTAGATGCATATATTGGTCAGTTTAAAGAAGGTTATTTCAGTCCGCTTGCAATGATGGCTCGTTTAACGGAAGAAATGGGGGAGCTTGCAAGAGAGGTAAATCATTATTATGGTGAGAAACCAAAGAAAACGACTGAAAAAGAAAATAGTATTGAAGAAGAGCTTGGAGATGTATTATTTGTTATGATTTGTATGGCAAATAGTTTAAATATTGATTTAGAGACAGCACATAACATTGTAATGAATAAATTTAATACACGTGATAAAGATCGCTGGACACGTATTGATGAGGGAGAGAAAGAATAATGAAAGAAATTAAAGTAATTATCGCTGGACCAAGAGGACGTATGGGGCATGAAGCAGTCCTTCTTATGGAAAGAACGGAACATTTTAATTTAGTAGCAGCAGTAGATTATAAGCATGGTGGAGAGAAGATTTCTGATTTACCTGGCATGCCAGCGTTACATACGCCGATTTACGCTGATTTACATACTTGTTTAGAGGAAGTAGAAGCAGATGTATTGTTAGATTTAACAACACCAGAAGTAGGGAAACAACACGTTACACTTGCAGTTGAGCGTGGACTTCGTTCTGTTATTGGTACAACTGGATTTACAGAAGAAGAATTAAAACGTTTAACAGAGAATGCAAAAGAAAAAGAAGTAGGAACAATTATCGCTCCAAACTTTGCGATTGGTGCAGTTCTTATGATGAAATTCTCACAAATGGCAGCGAAATATTTCCAAGATGTTGAAGTAATTGAATTGCATCATGATCAAAAATTAGATGCGCCATCTGGTACAGCTGTAAAAACGGTAGAATTAATTCGTCAAAATCGTGAATCAAAGCAGCAAGGTCATCCGAATGAAGTAGAGCAACTAGCAGGTGCACGTGGTGCAAATGTAGATGGTATTCACATTCATAGTGTACGTTTGCCAGGGCTTATTGCACACCAAGAAGTAATGTTTGGTGGAGATGGACAAATGTTAACAGTTCGTCATGATTCATTCAATCGTACATCATTTATGTCAGGTGTAAAACTATCAATTGAGACAGTAATGAACCTGGATCATCTTGTGTACGGTTTAGAAAATATTATCGACTAAAGGGGAGACAACGGATGAAAATTGCCTTAATCGCACATGACAAAAAGAAAAATGATATGGTTTCGTTTGCATACGCATATAAACCAATTTTTGAACAACATGAATTATTTGCAACAGGAACGACAGGGCTTCGTATTATGGAAGCGACTGGATTAGTTGTAACAAGATATCAATCTGGCCCTCTTGGTGGAGATCAAGAAATTGGTGCAATGATTGCAAAAAACGATTTAGATATGGTGATTTTCTTCCGCGATCCATTAACAGCACAGCCGCATGAACCGGATGTAAATGCATTGCTTCGTTTATGTGATGTATATGCGATTCCACTTGCAACGAATATGGCAAGTGCTGAAATGTTAATGCACGCATTAGAGCGAGGAGATTTAGATTATCGTAAGTTAAGAAAATGAGGGGAACAATTATGAGTGGATTACATATATTAGCGTTTGGTGCTCATGCCGATGATGTTGAAATCGGCATGGCTGGTACCATCGCTAAATATACAAAGCAAGGGTATGAAGTAGGTATTTGTGATTTAACAGAAGCTGATCTTTCTTCCAATGGAACGATAGAGTTGAGAAAAGAAGAAGCAGAGGTCGCAGCTCGTATAATGGGAGTAAAAACGAGGCTGAATTTAGCGATGCCAGACCGTGGTTTGTATATGAAAGAAGAGTATATACGTGAAATTGTCAAGGTGATCCGTACATATAAACCAAAACTAGTTTTTGCGCCATACTATGAAGATCGCCATCCAGATCATGCAAATTGTGCAAAGCTTGTGGAAGAGGCTATTTTTTCAGCAGGAATCCGTAAATATATGCCGGAACTTTCACCACATCGTGTGGAGTCTTTTTATAATTATATGATTAATGGTTTTCATAAACCGAATTTTTGTATAGATATAAGTGAGCACCTCTCTATAAAGGTGGAAGCATTAGAAGCGTATGAAAGTCAGTTTTCAACAGGGAGTGATGGTGTTAAGACACCGTTAACAGAAGGTTACGTTGAAACTGTGATTGCTCGTGAGAAGATGTTTGGAAAAGAAGTTGGAGTCTTGTATGCCGAGGGATTTATGAGTAAGAAACCGGTTTTATTACATGCTGATTTATTAGGGGGATGTAAATGAAATTAAAAATAGGTATTACATGTTATCCTTCTGTAGGTGGTTCTGGAGTTGTTGGAACAGAATTAGGAAAGCAATTGGCGGAACGCGGGCATGAAATTCACTTTATTACATCGGGTTTACCATTCCGGTTAAATAAAGTATATCCAAACATATATTTTCATGAAGTAACGGTAAGCCAATACTCTGTATTTCAATATCCACCATACGATTTAGCGTTAGCAAGTAAAATGGCAGAAGTTGCACAAAGAGAAAACTTAGACATTTTACATGTGCATTACGCAATACCACATGCAATTTGTGCATATTTAGCAAAACAAATGATCGGAGAGCGTATTAAAATTGTTACAACCTTGCATGGAACAGATATTACTGTGTTAGGTTCCGACCCGTCGTTAAATAATTTAATTCGTTTTGGTATTGAGCAATCGGATGTTGTTACTGCTGTCTCGCATTCATTAATTAACGAAACGCATGAGCTTGTAAAACCAAGTAAAGAAATTCAAACGGTATATAACTTTATAGACGAACGCGTATATTTCAAGCGTAATATGTCTCAATTAAAGAAAGAATACGGTATAAGTGATAGTGAAAAAGTACTTATTCATATTTCGAATTTCCGTAAAGTGAAGCGTGTGCAGGATGTTGTTGAGGCATTTGCTAAAATTGTTAAAGAAGTAGATGCGAAGTTGCTTCTTGTTGGAGACGGACCAGAATTCTGTACGATTTTACAGATAGTGAAGAATTTACATATTGAAGATCGCGTTTTATTCCTAGGGAAGCAAGATAATGTTGCAGAACTACTTGCGATGAGTGATTTAATGTTGCTTCTATCAGAGAAGGAAAGTTTTGGTCTTGTTTTATTAGAAGCAATGGCGTGTGGTGTACCTTGTATCGGAACACGGGTTGGAGGTATTCCAGAGGTTATTCAACACGGGGAAACAGGATATTTATGTGAAGTTGGCGATACAACAGGAGTGGCAAATCAAGCTACTCAGCTATTAAAGGACGAGGAACTTCACCGCAATATGGGAGAACGAGCAAGAGAAAGTGTTTATGAGCAATTTCGCTCAGAAAAAATTGTTTCACAATATGAAACGATTTACTATGACGTACTAAGGGATGACAAAAATGGAAATATTTAAAAAAGCTAGTTCTATTATTGAGACATTAAAGCAACAAGGACATGAGGCTTACTTTGTTGGTGGGAGCGTACGAGATCTTATTATCGATAGGCCGATTGGAGATATTGATATTGCGACATCTGCTTTACCAGAAGAAGTGATGGCTATATTCCCAAGAAATGTTCCTGTTGGTCTTGAGCATGGAACTGTAATTGTTGTAGAAAATGGTGAGCCTTATGAGGTAACTACTTTTCGAACAGAAAGCGAATATGAAGATTTTCGAAGACCTAGTAGTGTTCAGTTTGTTCGTTCATTAGAAGAGGATTTAAAACGTCGTGATTTCACGATGAATGCAATTGCTATGACAGAAGAAGGCGAAATGGTTGATTTATTTGCTGGGCAGGAAGCCATTCAACAGAGAGAAATTGTGACAGTTGGAAATGCTGCTGATCGTTTTCAAGAAGATGCCCTGCGAATGATGCGTGGTATTCGGTTTGTAAGCACGTTAGGTTTTTCATTAGAAACGAAAACGAAGCAAGCGATTGAAACGTATGGGCATTTGCTAGAACATATAGCAATTGAGCGCATTACAGTAGAGTTTGAGAAACTGTTAACTGGTACATATTGTGTGAAAGGTCTCAAAGAATTAGTAGAGACGAAGCTATTTTCTCATTTGCCATATTTACAAATGTCAGAAGAGAGACTGTTAAAAGCTACGCAGTATAAATGGGATTCTTTCGAAACGGATATTGAGGCGTGGGCATTTTTCTTATATTGTATCGGAGAAGAACATCCATCTGTTTTTTTACGTCAATGGAAGTTTTCAAATAAAAAAATAAAAGATATTGTTGCAGTTTTATTGGCAATACGTACTAGAAAGGAGAAGGATTGGGATACAGTCCTTCTTTATAAAACGGGAATTCATATCGCTGAAATGGCAGAGAGAGTATATGAAGCGATGATTGAAAGCTATGACCCTACATCTGTTAAACGAGTACAATCAATGTTTCACGCATTGCCAATCCAGAGTCGTCAAGAAATGAATGTGACTGGTAATGATTTATTAAACTGGGCAAACAAAAAGCCTGGTCCGTGGGTTGCTGACATGCTTCAGAAAATCGAGGAAGCAATCGTACAAGGAAACGTAGTTAATGAGAAAGAGCGTATAAGGGAGTGGCTGCAAGGATGCAATCTACTATAAGAAAGCAGTTATTGCAAGTTTTTTCTGAAGCGGATGGCGAGTTTGTATCCGGCCAAACGATTAGTGATAAACTTGGTTGTTCAAGAACTGCCGTGTGGAAACATATGGAAGACCTCAGGAGTGAGGGATATGAACTTGAAGCTGTGCGTCGATTAGGTTACCGAATTGCAAGTAAGCCAGACAAAGTGACTGCTAATGAAATTCAGTTAGGGCTACAAACGAAGCGAATTGGTAGAACAGTGTATTTTGAAGAAACTGTTGAATCAACGCAGCACATTGCAGCAAAACTTGCTTATGAAGGTGCAGAAGAAGGAACTATCGTTGTAGCAGAAGAACAAACAGCGGGAAGAGGTCGTTTAAGCAGAAAATGGTATTCACCAAAAGGAACAGGAATTTGGATGAGTATTATTTTACGTCCATCAATCCCAGTTCATCATGCACCGCAACTTACTTTGTTAGCGGCTGTTAGTGTTGCACAGGCAATTGAAAAATGTACAGGTGTAAACGTGGGAATAAAATGGCCAAATGATATTTTAATTCAAGGTAAAAAGGCTGTAGGTATATTAACAGAAATGCAAGCGGATCCTGATAAAATTAATGCTGTTATTATGGGCATCGGTATTAATGCGAATCAAAAGCAAGAACATTTTGATGAAGAAATTCAGCACATTGCTACTTCATTAGCGATTGAATCAGGTAAGCCGATTGTTCGTGCAGAACTTATGCAACAAATCTATTTACAACTAGAAAAATTATATGAAGAGTATTTACAAAATGGTTTCTCTGTCATTAAAATCCTTTGGGAAAGTTACGCTGTGAGCATCGGGAAAGAAATTACTGCTCGAACGATGAGAGAGACGATTACGGGGTTAGCAAAAGGAATCACAGAGGATGGTGTATTACTTCTGGAGGATCATGAGGGGAAAGTACATCATATTCATTCTGCAGATATTGAAATTAAGTAAAAGAAGTTCCTCTTTTGGAACTTCTTTTTATTTCAATATTTTTGAGTTGAATTTGTAATATGATAATAAATTCATTTAATATTTAAAGTTCATTTCAAGATATCTTCCGTCTAGTTGGCCTGGCATGTTATTTGACGATTACTTTGCCTTCCATTCCTTTAAGGAGATGGTATCGACATATTAATTCATATGTACCAGTATTTTTAGGTTTCACGGTAATATTCTTTTCTTTTCCTGACTCGACTACGACGTCAATGCCGAGTTTTTTCACTGTAAAGGTGTGCTCGTTTTTACCTTTATTTTTCAATAGTAATGTTGTTGATCCTTCAAGCGGAATCGTGATGACATTTGGATTAAAGTAATCATCATTTAGTTCAACCTCAATCACGTTCGTTAAATCGGTAGGTTGTGTTACGACATTAACTGAGGCAAATACATGAAAGGATCCTAAAGACATCCACCATACAATCATTACAAGCAAACTGCTGAATCGAAATAACCACCTGTTCATAGACATTTGCAATTCTCCTTTGTTAAGTACTTTTCCTCAATTAACCTGCATCATTAGTTTAAGAGTTATACTATACAGTTAAATTGATTACAGAAGAAATTAACTTGGACTTTTTAAACATGCGTTGAAAAAACATGTATCTTTTCAGGATTGAATTATCTATAAAAAGTTTATCCCGCTATTTGCCGGGTAGTAAGACCCCTACCTCAAAATTCAGCGGAAGCAAAGCAGTTAGGTGGGGGAGCGGGCTGTCCGTAAAAGTCCGATTGGTGAGGGGTGATTAAAGTTTCACTTTATAGCATATATACTCTCGTGTTAAATTTCATATACCGTAATAAGAATAAAAAATTATTTTTTCGAAAAAATGTAGTAATTCCCTTTTGTAGTTTGCTATAATTAGTTCGAATGTGGGCAGTATCAGAGCGAACTGCACCATGATTCGAAGTAATACGAAAAATAATAACTTGGATTCTGCCTTGATCCAATAACGGACTGGGACAGAGGGATGAATAATGCCGACTAACACACAACCCTTCTGCCCTTTTATGGCCAGAGGGGTTTTTTATATGATTTCGGCCATCTCCTCTCTCCTGCATAAAGGAGGAGTAGTTTTTGAAAACAAAAACAGATTTTTTGAAGATGAAAGAGCAAGGTGAGCCGATTACAATGCTAACGGCGTATGATTATCCATCTGCTAAATTAGCAGAAGAAGCTGAAGTTGATATGATTCTAGTTGGAGATTCTCTTGGAATGGTTGTACTCGGATACGATTCAACAGTACCTGTAACAGTAGAGGATATGATTCATCATACGAAAGCTGTACGCCGCGGAGCGAAAGAGACGTTTATTGTAACTGATATGCCATTTATGTCGTATCACGTATCGTTACAAGAAACGATGGTGAATGCACGCCGCATCGTTCAAGAGAGCGGGGCGCATGCACTGAAGGTAGAAGGTGCTGGAGAAGTTATATCAACAATTCAATATTTGACGAACGCAGGAATTCCTGTTGTAGCGCATTTAGGTTTAACCCCTCAATCTGTAGGAGTGTTGGGTGGATATAAAGTGCAAGGAAAAGATGCGGAGAGTGCTAAGAAATTAATAGAAGATGCAAAGAAATGTGAAGAAGCTGGTGCAATAGCGCTTGTGCTAGAATGTGTACCAATGCAGTTAGCAGAACTTATTTCAGAGCAACTAACAATACCGACAATTGGGATTGGTGCAGGACAAAAAGTAGATGGGCAAGTGCTTGTTTATCATGATCTTATCTCATACGGCGTGAATCGTGTTCCGAAATTTGTGAAGCAATATACGTCTGTTCAAGAGGAGATTGTGCGTGGGATTTCACAATACGTTACTGAAGTAAAGACAAGGCAATTTCCTGAAGAAAAACATTCGTTCACAATGAAAGAGGAAGAATGCTTAGCGTTATACGGAGGAAAACAATAATGAAAATCGTAACTACAGTGCAAGAGATGCAGCAAATTACAAACGAACTTCGTGCAAGTGGAAAGAGTATTGGTTTTGTTCCAACGATGGGTTATTTACATGAAGGGCATGCTACCTTATTACGTAAGGCAAGAGAAGAAAATGAAATTGTAGTTTTAAGTGTATTTGTAAACCCGCTGCAATTTGGCCCAAATGAAGATTTAGATCGATATCCTCGTGATATTAATAGAGATGAAAATGTAGCAAAAGAAAACGGTGTAGATTATTTATTTTATCCGAGTGTAGAAGAAATGTATCCAACAGAACAAACAACAACAGTAGAAGTTGTGAAGCGCACGGACGTATTATGCGGTCAACAAAGACCTGGTCATTTTGCTGGTGTTGCAACTGTACTAATGAAACTATTTAATATTACGCTGCCAACGCGTGCTTATTTCGGTATGAAAGATGCTCAACAAGTTGCAGTAATTGAAGGATTTGTAACTGATTTCAATATTCCGGTTACAATCGTACCAGTTGATATTGTAAGGGAAGAAGATGGATTAGCGAAAAGTTCTCGTAACGTGTACCTATCACAAGATGAACGTGAAGAGGCTCTTCATTTATACCGCAGCCTATGTATAGCGAAAGAAAGAATTGAGGTAGGTGAACGTAATCCGGAAATCATTACAAATCTTGTGAAAGAGTATATTGAGACGCATACGAAAGGCACTGTAGATTATGCGGATTTATATGCATATCCGTCATTAACAATGGTAGAGAAAGTCGAAGGAAGAATCATTTTAGCTATTGCAGTTAAGTTTGAAAATGTAAGATTAATTGACAATATAACATTAACGGTTAAATAAGGGGGAGCATCTATGTTTCGCACAATGATGAGAGCAAAGTTACATCGTGCAACTGTAACGGAGGCAAATTTAAATTATGTAGGTAGTATTACAATTGATGAAGACTTAATGGATGCAGTAAATATTGTAGAAAACGAAAAAGTTCAAATTGTAAATAATAATAATGGTGCTCGCTTAGAGACATACGTTATAAAAGGGGAACGCGGTAGTGGTGTTGTTTGTTTAAACGGTGCTGCGGCAAGGCTTGTACAACCAGGGGACAAAGTAATTATTATTTGTTATGGGCTAGTTACGGAAGAAGAGATTCATAAACAAGAACCAAAAATTGCAGTACTAGACGATAATAATCAAATCATTGAAATGCTAGGTGCTGAAAAAGCGGGTACGATATTATAAATAGAAAAGCTATCTCCATTGCGGAGATAGCTTTTTTGTGCATCTTTTCATTAAGATGAGATAAAACGTGGTATAGTAACATTATATAAATTATTGTTGTTTGAAAGGTAAGAAATTGAGGTGTTACATATATGAGTAAGCGTTATGTCGTTGTTGATTTAGAGACGACAGGGAACTCCTGGAAAGATGGGAAGGATAAAATTACCCAAATTGCAGCTGTTGTAGTAGAAGATGGAGAGATATTGGAGATTTTTTCGTCTTTTGTTAACCCAAAGAGAGAGATCCCACCATTTATTACAGAATTAACAGGGATTGATGAAAGTCTTGTAAAACAAGCCCCGTTATTTCAAGATGTAGCCCCGATGATTGTTGAGCTATTACAAGGTGCGGCTTTCGTTGCGCATAATGTTCACTTTGATTGGAATTTTTTAAATGAAGAATTAAGGCAGGCTGGATATACAGAAATACATTGTCCTAAAATCGACACGGTTGAATTGGCTCAAATTCTTTTGCCGACAGCTGATAGTTATAAATTACGTGATTTAGCTAAGAAGCATGAACTAGAGCACGATCAACCACATCGTGCGGATAGTGATGCTCTCGCAACAGCGGAATTATTTTTACAATTTTTAAATGAAATTGAAAAGTTACCACTTGTCACGTTGCAATCGCTTTATGAATTAAGCGACGTGTTCCAAAGTGATATAGCTGATGTGCTTTCTGAAAATATTTTAAAGAAAGTAATGCATGGTAAAGAAGATATAGCGGAGTATGAAATACATCGAAATATTGCGCTGAAAAAGCGGAACTATTCCTTAAACCTTGGAGAAACGTGTTCATCAAAGTTTGATGCTTTCTTGAATAAAACGATGGATAAATTGGAATCACATATGCCAAAGTTTGAAAGAAGAGAAAGTCAACAACTGATGATGAAAGAGATATATACGGCGTTAAGAGATTCTCGTTTTTCACTAATTGAAGCCGGTACAGGAACAGGAAAGACTCTTGCGTATTTGCTTCCTAGTCTTTATTTTGCAAAGAGAAAAGAAGAACCTGTCATTATAAGTACACAAACGGTACAACTCCAACAACAAATATTAGAAAAAGAAATACCGTTATTACAAAAAATAATGCCATTTTCATTTGAGGCAGCTCTTCTAAAAGGAAGAAAGCATTATCTTTGCTTACACAAATTTGAGTATGCTTTACAAGAGGAAGAAAAAAATTATGATATGGCACTTACGAAGGCAAAGATTTTAGTTTGGCTATTGCAAACTGAAACGGGTGATCGAGACGAATTAAATATTCCTGAGGGTGGAAAGTTACTTTGGAATCGTATTTGTAGTGATGCGTATAGTCCAGGCGGTATGCAAAGTAATTGGTTTAGTCGTTGTTTTTACCAGCGAGCGAAGAATAAAGCTTTATTTGCAGATATCGTTATCACAAATCATGCGTTATTATTTCAAGATTTTTCAAGTGAAGAACCGCTGTTTGCTTCATGCGAACATATTATTTTTGATGAAGCTCACCATATTGAAGAAGCTGCGAGTAGAACATTGGGTGAACAGTTCTCTTGTATGTATTTTCAATTGGTTATATCTCGTCTTGGGACGCTAGAAACAGAAGATGTACTCTCCAAAGTATATAAAATGATGAAAAAATCAGAGCAAGCATCTCGTTCAACTTTCCGTATGATAAGTTATAGTTTGAAGGAACTTAAGTTTGATGCGGATGAACTCTTCCAAATGTTACGTACTTTTATATTTAAACAAACAAAGCAAGAACAAGGAACGAATAATATGCCGCTCATCTATAGGTATAACACAGAACTAGAAAAAGGTAAGTTGTGGGATAGTATCGTCGAATTAACAAATCGTTTTATATATGAATTAAGAAGGGTAGTAACTGCTCTTGAGAAGCAAGTGGATATATTGCAAAGTAAGTTAGAATGGGAGATGCATGTTGTAACAGGTGAATTTATGCATTTAATTGAGTTGCTGAGAAAGATGGCAGAATCATTACAGTTACTCGTATTAGAAAAGAATTCGTATGTAACTTGGATGGAGACTGAAACGAAAGGGACGATTCATTCAACAGTTCTATATGCACAGCCTGTTCATATTGGTGAAAGATTTGCTGATGAATTTTTAACAGAAAAAAAGAGTGTTATTTTTACATCCGCAACACTAACAGTTAACGATACGTTTGATTATATAAAAGAGGAACTTGGTTTGCATGATTTCGCTCCAAATACTTTAAAGGTTCCGTCGCCATTTCGTTATGATGAACAAATGAAATTAATGGTTTCAACGGATGTACCTTTTATTAAGCAAGTAAGTAATGAGCGATATATTGAATCTGTATCGGAACATATTGCAAAGATAGCGAAAGCCACAAAAGGCAGAATGCTTGTTTTATTCACTTCGTATGAAATGTTAAAAGAAGCGTATGCGAATTTAAAAAATAATGATGAATTAGAGGGTTTTTTATTACTCACACAAAGTGTGAATAATAAAAGTCGAAGCCGCTTAATTCGAAAGTTTCAAGAGTTCGACAAATCAATTTTATTAGGGACGAGCAGTTTCTGGGAAGGGATAGATATTCCAGGAGATGCCTTAAGTTGTCTTGTTATTGTCCGTCTACCATTTACGCCTCCTCATCAGCCGATGATGGAAGCGAAAGGTGAGTGGCTAAAAAATCAAGGTGAGGATGTATTCGCTAAATTAGCGCTGCCACAAGCAATATTACGTTTCAAACAAGGATTCGGCCGCTTAATTCGAACGAATACAGATACAGGAACGGTAGTAGTGTTAGATCGTCGTTTGACGAGTTCTTCCTATGGAAAACGATTTCTACAATCGATCCCTAACGTACCTCTTTATGAAGGGCCATTAGAAGAATTATTAGTACAATTAGAAGAACCATCAAATGAATAAAAATGGAAGAAAAATACGCCTGAAGTACTTATAAACTTCAGGCGTAAAAAATGTGGGGAGGAGGAATTTTATTTTTCTTACTTCTTGTATACAAAATGTGTTGGTTTTCGACTTGAAACCTTTTTTTGCTGTACATGTCCTGCTATAATAGATGGGTGATGAAGCAGGGGTTGTAAAGAATGTACTCTTATTGTAACCGCATTGCGTTCTTCTATAATTAGAAATTTTTGTGTAACGGAGGAGTTTTTTCATGGAGAAGAAAATCGAAGTACTATCAACGACGCGTATTAAATATTCGTCTGATTTGTATAAAATTGTTGATAGTTTGAATCGTACGTTAAAAGAGCAGGACCTCATGTTCGGACTAGCATTAGACGAAAAAGATAAAGAAACAGCTGTATTTACGATTTACAGAACGTAGTGATACAATGAAAAAGTGGATCTTTGCAATCATTATTGTTATCGTTGCTAGCGGAATATATGGGGCGTATGTTTATAATAAAGCAATGGGAAAGAAAATTCCAAAAGAGTCGAAATTTGTAGAAATTGCTAAAGAAAAAGCAAAGCTTACAAAGGTGAAATCTGTTGATTATTACAACGGAAAATCTGCATATATAGTCGTGCAAGGTACAGATGAAAAGGGAGAACAACTTATCGTTTGGGTGCCTGAGAAAAAAGGGGATACTGTAGTAAGGAAAAAGAGCGAAGGTATTTCTGAAAAAGAGGCTATACAAAGAACGTTAGAACAAGTCGGCAATGAAAGTAAGGAATCAAAAAGTAAGCCGAAAGAAATTATGAAAGTGAAATTAGGCTTTGAAAATGATGTACCACTATGGGAAGTTACATATATTGATGATGACAATCGTTATAGTTATTACTATCTTGAATTTAAAGATGGGAAATTTTTAAGACGATATAGCATTGAAAAATAGATGTAGGGGGAACTACAAATGAAATTAGCAAAGCGAGTAGCTGCTTTAACACCGTCTTCAACTTTAGAAATTACAGCAAAGGCGCAAGCATTAAAAGCAGAAGGTCATGATGTAATTGGATTAGGGGCAGGGGAACCTGACTTTAATACACCAGAGCATATTATGGATGCTGCACATAAAGCGATGTTAGAAGGGCATACGAAGTATACACCAACAGGTGGATTACAATCGTTAAAACAAGAAATTGTGAAGAAATTTACTCGCGATCAAGGTATTGCGTATGATCCATCTGAAATTATTGTATGTAATGGTGCAAAGCATGCATTATATACATTATTCCAAGTATTACTTGATGAGGGAGATGAAGTTATCATCCCAACTCCTTACTGGGTAAGCTATCCAGAGCAAGTAAAGCTTGCTGGCGGTAAGCCGGTTTATGTAGAAGGTTTAGAAGACAATGAGTACAAAATTACAGCAAAGCAGCTGCGTGAGGCAATTACAGAGAAAACGAAAGCAGTTATTATTAATTCACCGAGCAATCCAACAGGAATGATTTATAGCAAAGAAGAATTACAACAGCTTGGAGAAGTATGTTTAGAACATGATATTTTAATCGTTTCTGATGAAATTTATGAAAAATTAATTTATGGTGGCGTAGAATATACTTCAATTGCCCAGCTTTCTAATGCATTAAAAGAACAAACACTTATTATTAATGGTGTATCTAAATCTCATTCTATGACAGGATGGCGTATTGGGTATGCTGCAGGAAATAAGCAGCTTATTAAAGCGATGACGAACTTAGCGAGTCATAGTACGTCAAACCCTACTTCAATCGCTCAATACGGCGCAATTGCGGCATATGCGGGCTCACAAGAACCTGTGGAAACAATGCGTCAAGCCTTTGAAGAGAGATTAAACATCATTTATGATAAATTAATTCAAATCCCTGGCTTTACTTGTATTAAACCGCAAGGTGCATTTTACTTATTCCCTAACGTAAAAGAAGCTGTAGCTTTATCAGGATATACAACAGTTGATGATTGGGCAAAAGCTCTATTAGAAGAGGAAAAAGTGGCTCTTGTACCAGGTACAGGATTTGGTGCTCCAAATAATGTTCGTTTATCATATGCGACATCTCTTGAACAAGTAGAGAAAGCATTAGAACGCATCCATACATTTATGAAAAGTAAAGTGCAAGCTTAATTGTATATTTCATTCATGTAATATAAAAAACCTCCCTATTAATGGGGAGGTTTTTTTGACGAATTGTGGCAAAAAGAAATAGCTAAAGGTGTGTTATACTAGAGAGCGAGGTGTTTGGTGATGAAAAAGAAAATGATGTTACATTGGTTTGAGCAGGGAAGCATTGCAATTCCAAAATTGCTTATGATGCATTATAAAAAATTAGGTTTAAATGAGACGGAATTTATGGTTGTACTTCATGTACATACATTTTTAGAATCAGGTAATTCGTTTCCGACTCCTTCAGAGATTTCTGAACGGATGACGATAACGGAAATGAAATGTATGGAAGTAATTCAAGCGTTGATTCAAAAAGGTTTTTTATCACTAGAAGGTGGACAAAGATCAGAAGCGATGATGTGCGAAAGTTATTCTTTACAACCGTTATGGGAAAAAATATTACATTTCTTAATGGATGAATCAATAGAGGAAGAGCAAAAAGAGAAAAAACAGCTGCAAGTAAATTTATATACAGTATTTGAAAAAGAATTTGGAAGACCACTTTCGCCGTTCGAATGTGAAACGTTAGGCATGTGGGAGGACCAAGATCAACATCATCCAAATTTAATTCAAGCGGCTCTTAGAGAAGCTGTAATGAGTGGAAAACTAAATTTCCGATATATTGATCGTATTTTATTTGAGTGGAAAAAGAATGGAATTAAAACGGTAGATCAGGCTCAAAATCAAGGTCAAAAATTTAGAGCGAATCAACAAAGAGCACAACAAATGACAAAACAAGAGACGAAATTTACTGGAAAAGTGCCTTTTTATAATTGGTTGGAGCAGTGATATAGGAGGAGAAATATGCTTAACAAAACGCAAATCCGTTATTGTTTAGATACAATGGCGGATATGTATCCAGAAGCGCATTGTGAATTGGTTCATGATAATCCATTTGAACTTGTAATCGCAGTGGCGTTATCTGCACAATGTACAGATGTACTTGTAAATAAAGTGACAAGAAATTTATTTCAAAAATATAAAACACCAGAAGATTATTTAAGTGTTTCTCTAGAAGAATTACAACAAGATATACGCTCTATCGGATTGTATAGAAATAAAGCAAAAAACATTCAAAAATTATGCCGAATGTTATTAGACGACTATAATGGGGAAGTACCGAGCGATCGAGATGAACTTACGAAATTACCCGGTGTAGGAAGGAAAACAGCGAATGTTGTAGTTTCCGTAGCGTTTGGGATTCCTGCAATTGCTGTTGATACACATGTGGAGCGAGTGAGTAAACGATTAGCGATTTGTAGATGGAAAGATTCTGTGTTAGAAGTAGAAAAAACGTTAATGAAGAAAGTACCGATGGATGAGTGGGGAGTTACACATCATCGTATGATTTTCTTTGGACGTTATCATTGTAAAGCACAACGACCGCAATGTGAGGAGTGCAGACTGTTAGAAGTATGTCGTGAAGGAAAGAAGCGAATGAAGGTGAAATAAGGGATGGAGCGAGTTATAGAAATACCGAAAGAATTTCACTGCTTACCATTTTTTAAAGAAAGCGTAAATTCAATTGAGTATCATACAGACGAGTCTTTTGAAGAAATAATACAAAATACTTACTTTATATTTGATATTGAAAGACAGTATGAGCCATGGAAGGAAATTGAAAACAGTATTCCAGCGATGTTGAATGTATGGAAAAATAAGCATGAAGACATTGCTATACTGTTTCGAAATAGAAATAAGCAAGAGGCTGAGGGGCCAATGATTCTTTTTGCAGCTCACTTGTTATCGGTTGTCTATTGGCTAAATGAGCAACCTGTTCATAGTTTGAATGAAATGCAAATAAATACGAATAAATTAAAAGTGCAACCTGTTAATTTTATGGAAAGATATTCATTCATAATAAAGAAACCGAGTAATTATCATTCTTATATTCAATTAGCGCAGTTGTATATCGAAATAGAAAAGCTGTATGTAAAAAAAATGATAACAAAAAAGAAGTCCGCTTCTCGTTAAGAGAAACGGACTTCTTTTTTGTTTATTAGGACTCTGTTGTAATAACAGTACCGTCTGCGTGAGGTGTATCTCCTCCGGTATTTTGATGTTGCTGTTCTTGTTGTTTCTTAGCTTCTTCATCAGCTTTTTTCTTGGCCTCTTCATCAGCTTTCTTCTTAGCTTCTTCATCAGCTTTTTTCTTAGCTTCTTCTTCAGCTTTTCTTCTAGCTTCTTCATCAGCTTTCTTTTGAGCTTCTTCTTGCTGTTTACGTTGTTGTTCTTGTTGCTGTTCTTGTTGTTTCTTAGCCTCTTCATCAGCTTTTTTCTTAGCTTCGTCTTGTTTTACTTTATCTTCATTAGCCTTTTTCTGGGCTTCCTCATCAGCTTTTTTCTTAGCTTCTTCATCGGCCTTTTTCTTAGCCTCTTCTTCAGCTTTTTTCGCATCTGGAGTTCCGCCAGGCGCAGTGAAGGATGCACCAACTGCTGGGCTTGTGCCAGTGCCTTTTTTCGCTACTACAGAGAAGCTGTAAGTAACACCTGGTTTAATACCACCAAGAGTAGCTGTCGTACCACTTATTGATAGGCTACCACTTGAACCGTCAGTTGCTTTATAGCTGGCTGCATATGCATCAACTTCTGCTGGTCCAGACCAGTTTAGTGTAACTGTGCTAGCGCCATCGAAAGTGACATTCAGACCACTAGGGGCATCTACTTTAATTTGTTTAATTGCATCTTTTTTCGCACCTTTTACGTATAATTCTCCGTTTATTTCTTGAACAGAAGAAGGACGTTCAAAGCGTGATTTATCTGTAGCGAATTTGCTCATCATTACTTGGAACATTTGCTGTGCAATTTTAGTATAACGATCACTAATGTAGTTTTCTGGACCATTCTTTACGTAACCGGTCCATACAGCCATCGTATATTGTGGTGTATATCCAGCGAACCAGCTATCCCTGTTTGCATCAGCTGGAATGCCGTATTTCTTTAAATCTTTTGCATCAAAGTTTTGCGTTCCAGTTTTACCCGCTACGTCAACACCTGAAACATATGCTGTTGGTCCTGTACCACCAGAACCAGGTTTTACTACGTCACGAAGAACGTCAGTTACCATGTAAGCTGTATAGTCTTGCATAGCGCGTTGTTCTTTCGGTTTAAAGCTTTTCTTTTTCCCGTCCGGGAAGGTTACTTCTTTTACGAAGTGTGGTTTATTATAGTTACCACTATTACCAAAGGTTGCATATGCACCTGCTACTGCTAATGGAGAACTATCGTTACTACCAATTGCAGTAGATTCATGTACTCCATTTTCAAATGTCATGCCTAAACCTTCAGCAAACTCTTTTGATTTATTAAGTCCAACTGTTTGAGCTGTCTTTAAAGCCGGGATGTTTAATGACTTCTTCAATGCTTCACGAAGTGAAACGTCACCTTTAAAACTCCCTGTAGCATTTTTTATCTTTGTGCCATCAGAATAAGTATATTCAGAGTCATTTAATTGATGATAAGTAGACCACTGAAGATTCTCAATCGCTGGACCGTAGTCGAAAATTGGTTTCATTGTTGAACCAACTTGGCGTTTTAAATCAGTTGCCATATTATGACCTTTGAAAGTGGACTTATTTTCTTTACGTCCAGCACCAATTGCTCGAACTTCTCCAGATTGTGTATCCATAAATACGAATGATCCTTGGAATTGATCGTTTGGATACTTAATAAGATTGCCATCCATAATTTTTTCAGCGTAATCTTGAGCATCTTGATCAAGTGTTGTATGAATCGTTAAACCATCTGAACCGATATTTACATCAGGATATTCTTTTTCAACTTCTTTTACAACTGCATCTAAAAATGCTTGATACTTCATCTCAGTTATTTCTGAAGACGGTTGAAGGCCCTCTGTTACTGGGATCTTAACTGCGTTATTCATTTCTTCTTTTGTTATATAACCATGTCGATTCATTAATGATAATACGACATTACGACGATTTGTTGCTCGTTCAACATTTTCCTTTTTTGTTGGATCATAAATGTTTGGACCTTGGGGTAAACCAGCGAGCATAGCAGCTTCATGTAATTGCAAGTCTTTTAAATCTTTACCATAATATTTTTGCGCTGCTGTCGCAATACCATATGAACGGTTACCTAAATTAATCTTATTTAAGTACATTTCTAAAATCTCATGTTTAGAGTATTGTTGCTCTAATTTATAAGATAAGTACCATTCTTGTACTTTTCTCTTAGCGGTTTTATCCATCGTTAGAAAATAGTTCTTAACGACTTGCTGTGTAATCGTACTACCACCTTGGGAACCGAAACCACCAGTGACATTTTCCATAACTGCTTTTGTAGTTCGTTTAAAGTCAATTCCATTATGATCATAGAAACGCGAATCCTCAGTTGCAAGGAATGCATTTTCAACTACTTTTGGAATTTGATCATAAGTAACATGCGTTCGTTTTTCAGCACCGTATTCATAGAAGAAATTTCCGTTTTTATCAAGAAACTTTGTTGATAAAGGATTAACAAGTTTGGATTTATCTAATTTTGGAGCGTCCTTTACCATAACAAAGAAAGCGGAAACGCCGGCTACAAGACCAACGATACCAAGAAGTAGACAACCTATAAGGAATTTCTTGAAAAAGGAGCCTTTTTTCTTTGGTTTTTCTTCTTTATTTGTTTTTTTCTCTTGATTTTTTACATGATTTCGTTCTGTACGAGAACGATAATTATCTGACATTATACTTTCTCCTACCTTTCATTCTCTCCCCCAAAAGTCGAAAAAAGAGCCTTAGTGATGACTCTATCACGAAAAATAAACCGTGTCTAGTACACGGATATAGTCAATCCGAGGGTGATAACCGCATGATAATAAGGATCCATGCTCTTCTATTTCTTCTTTCGTAATCGACTTGCGTCCACCTGTATTTTGACGATTCCAAAATGCAATAATATGTTTTGCATCTAATAAATAAAATTCATCAAAAAGTGTAAATTTAATAATGACAAATGCAATTCCATTATGAGCAACCACTTGCTTCATATGTTCAATTTGATGAAGGTGGAAGTTTTGAAGTGGGAAACTAGTTTTATTTTTTGTTTCCTTCGCTTCAAAATCGATGTATTTCCCTTTGTATACACCGTTGTAATCTGTTGTAGAAGGTTGTTTAAAATACGCTTCTTTTACCACTGCAGCACTTCGAGCGGGGTAATCTACTTTTACAATTTGAAGAGGTGTAGGTTTTTTATGTACACATGCAATATTATGGGTTAAGTAATATTGATTTGTTTCATTCAATTCCTCTTCAAGGGACATACCTCTATTACTATAAGTATGTGTTTTTATAGGTGTTTTTTGAGGTTGTGAAGCTTGATTATACCTTTTTCCATTTGGGTAACGAATGGTCATAGTGTGTCCACTCCCAACTTGTTAAGAATTACTTACAAAGGTGATTATATCAAAAAATGAAAAAAGATGTGACCTTTTTGATGAAAGGTATGATGACTTATTCATGTTTACAGGGAATGATTATATGAAAATTAAACAAAATCGAGAAAAAAAATTTTGTACAGAGGAAGAAAAAGCAATTATTTACAATATTAAAAAGAAAACAGAAATAGCTAATGTGGACAATATTTCTCGGACACAATCTTATCAAGAATATTATTTAAGAAATAGTGAAATCAGGTGGGCCTTTTTAGCGAGTATGGTTTCGAGAAATGCAGGATGGAATATGACTGATTTGGAAGGGAGATATTATGCTACTATTTTACCTAAAACGGTAAAAAAACATTTATTTCTTCTATACGAACAAGCTAATTGGATTATTTTCTTAGATGCATTTCCTCAGTTATTATTGTACGAGGAAAGTAAGAAGAGCTGTGCACCTCTCTTTCATTTGTTGCAATATTTCAGTGTATCAATTTTTATGGAAAAAGAATGGTTACTTTTCTGGGAAAGAAGAGATATGAATAGGCTTATGACAGCGCTTATTATAAATGAACAAAATAAAATTCAAAAACCAGTCATTGAGAACACATATTTTAAAAAATATGTATTCCATACTGCACTTTTTAAAGTACAAGAAAGATTTCATATTAGTGCAGTTATCTTCCCAACAATTGAAGGGAGAATGTATGGATTTTCGGTTTATCAATTTGAAACGTTACAACAGCGTATAGAACTGGGAAAAAAATTAGCATGGTTATTGTTTCATCCGATTTATAATGGTTCTTTTTATAAGTTTGCATTGCAAACTACACATACTGGGTCTAGAGAAGATTATGAATTTTACGCAAAGAAAACTAGAAAATCTTGTACGCCAGCACTTAGAGATGTTTATTCTGTTGTTTCACATGAAGAAATAAAAATGAGAGATTGGTTTTGTGCAAATATGAAAATGAATGTGCTATTTGTACTTGAAGAACCTAAAGGGGAAGTTAATATAACAGAATGGTATAGAAGAAAGAGGGAACAAATCTATAGGATATCTATCATAAATCGTTTTGCTAAAAGGATGGATGAGTTCATGATATAATAAAAAAGAAGTCCCGTCTTCCATTTTGAAGACGGGACTTCTTAATTTGAAATAATCCTGCTATGCTTGCTACGACTTTAATCTCAAAACGTAATGCTAGTAGGAGATTAAGGGTGACTAGAAATTTAACCGTTCGTAATAAAGTCTCGCTTTATGTAGCAGGGAAGTTTGGACCATCTAGCTTTGGATTGCCAGTCTCGGGTTTATTTTGTTGTTTGTTTTGTTTTTTCTTTTTTTCATTTTTGTTCTTTGCCATTGTAATACACCTCCTTTTTGTATTGTTACCATTTCTATAAATGACATACGAAATGATTTCTTTGACGAATAACAACTAGTTTTGTCATGTGGGCAGGAGTGGTGAATCATTCGGCGAAATTACATGACAAAGGAAAAGCAAAGAAGGAGGCGTTTTGTATATGGCGATGGTTCAGAAGGAAGATGTAATGAAAAAAATGGATCAAATGTTAAGTTCTCTCGATTTGCTGGAAATGAATATAGGGATTAGAATGAATCATGCATTAAAAGGTGCGAGTGAAAAAATATGCAATAAGATAGAAATAACAGAAATGCATATTGAACATATGGAAAATAAATTAGTGCATCACGAAGAAAAAGGGAATTGGGTAAAGACATTTCAAAACGTCGTAGTGAGTGCATAATAAGGTGGGAAAGAAATGAAGAATGAAGCATTAATACAGTCTTCAGAAAAACTCATGCAGTATAATAATGAAGCGAATGTAAAAAAAAGAGAACTGATTGAATACGATTTTTATAAGGATATGAAACCGTTTGTAGATATGGTAGATGAGGAATTAGAGAAGTGGAAAGAATTAGCTTATACGTGGATTAAAGAAGAAAAGCCAAAGTATATACATGTACAGCAAATTGATCAAGTATACGATAATTTACAAACGAATGTGTTACAATGCTTTGTAAATAAAGGTAAAGGTAAACGATTCTTTGAAACACACCAAGCCGTTTCGTATACTTTGCAAAATATAGTTGAGCAATGTAAATAACAAGAGGGAGAACCCTCTTGTTATTTTTATGCTTCTGTCATTGTTGTAGGTTTTGTTGCGCCGTTTATTTCTAATTCTTTTATTAATGTTCGATAATCTGATATGCATATTTTTCCTTCGAGATACCAATGTCTCG
Source organism: Bacillus sp. L_1B0_5 (assembly GCF_000836715.1). Taxonomy (NCBI): domain Bacteria; kingdom Bacillati; phylum Bacillota; class Bacilli; order Caryophanales; family Bacillaceae; genus Bacillus; species Bacillus sp. L_1B0_5. The sequence goes on from NZ_JXIS01000018.1 coordinate 89,359, forward strand.
CAAAGTCTAATAATTCATTTGCATTCTCTGTGCAATACCCCTTTTTTTGAGAAAACGCTTGTTTTAAATCCCCTAATACCATGTTGATTCCTCCCCCATGAGAATCTTCTTCTTAATTATCATAGCATGGAAGGGTTTTCTTTCTTAATTTTTTAAAAATTTAAACTTCCGACAAAAATAGACAGATGCTCCATCACACATATTATTTTATAGGTACATATTATATATGTAGAAACTTATGTAAAGGAGGAGAGAATGCATGTTTCAACAACCTAACGTATATCAGCAAACGAATCCATATGCACAGCAAAATATGTACCAATATAATACAGATACATATTTACGGTATAATATGTATCCTTTCGAGCCTTATTATGGAAATCAAAATTATTATCAACCGTTTGAAGTGTCATTTATGAATCAAGCTCAACAACCACAACAGCAGCAATCTTATGTGAATCAAGCTCAACAACCACAACAGCAGCAACCTTATGTGAATCAGGCTCAACAACCACAAGCTCAACAACCTTATGTGAATCAAGCTCAACAATCACAAGCTCAGCAACCATACATGAATCCACAACAGCAGCAGCCTTATATGAATTCGCAATATTATATGCCACCACCAGCGGCCTATGCTAATCAACAAGGGATGTTTTATCCACCAAAACAACCGTATCCGACGCAGAGTAAACAAAAGCAACAACAGCCAAGTCAGTTTTCTAGTTTTGTTTCTCAATTTAAAACATCAGATGGTAACTATGATGTAAATAAAATGATGAATACAGCTGGACAAATGATGAATGCGATGAATCAGGTGACAGGTATTGTAAAGCAAGTTGGAGGCTTTTTTGGTAAGTAATGTTGAAGGGTTGTCTATGAAAGTATTGTATATGAAATAAAGGACTAGACAAATTTCCTTGTAATAAATGGGTATATATAACAAACGGCTTTCTCTCTTTTCTCATACTGTAAAGTGTAATCAGATTTTTTTAACGAGAGAGGAGAGAAAAAACTATGCATCATTGTCATCCTTGCTTTGGAGGGCATAAGCCTGTAGGACCTATTTGTACAACTGCTCCTGTCGTTCATCCGACGAAACAATGCGTAACACACTCTTTTTCAACAACGGTGGTGCCACACATTTTCCCAACACATACAACACATGTACACCATCAACAAATTAAAAACCAAAACTTCTTCCCACAAACAAATTCAAATGTAAATGTCGTGGACCCAATCGATCCAGGATTTGGTGGCGGATGTGGACCGTGTGGCCATGGCCATCATCATCATCATCACGGACATCAAATTTCTCCATTTGGACCAGGACCGAATGTGTCACCGTTTGGACCAGGACCAAATGTATCACCATTTTTACCAAACAATGTATCGCCAATTGGTCCAAATATCGGACCAAACGTTGGTGGAATATTTAAAAAGTAAATGATATGTTAGAACTAGCGAAATGCTAGTTCTTTTTTTGTAATTGGAGTGTTGATATGAAAGTTATTGCAGTAACAGGATATAAGCCATTTGAACTTGGAATATTTAAAAATGATCATCCAGGGGTGGAGTGTATAAAGAAGGCATTACACCGTAAATTAACCACTTTTGTAGAAGATGGTTTAGAGTGGGTTATAATAAGCGGTCAGTTAGGTGTAGAATTATGGGCTGCTGAAGTTGTTTTTGAAATTCAAATAGAATATCCAGATTTAAAATTAGCGGTATTCACTCCGTTTTTAGAACAAGAAGAAAGTTGGAAAGAAGATAATCGTGAATATTACGAATTTATTCTCTCCCAAGCAGACCATGTTGATAGTATTACGAAAAGGAAGTATGAAAGTCCAGAGCAATTTAAATTAAAAAATCAATTTTTTATTGAAAAAAGTGATGCGCTTTTAGCGGTATACGATGAAGAAAAACCAGGAAGCCCCAAATATATTGTAGAAGCAGCAAAGAAAAAAGGGGAAATAGAAAATTATCACAGTTATTTCATTCTTTTTTCTGATTTACAAGATATAATAGAAGAGGAACAGTGGAATAATGCAGAGTAATATGTAATATAGTACTCGTATATATGATTGACAAAAAGCATTGTTTCTGAAAAAATTTAGTTAATGAAAGTTTTGGTAAAAATTTGAGGTGAAGAAAATGATTTCGGATAAAATTAAATTAACAGCGAAAGATATTTTAGAAAAAGAATTTAAAACAGGTATGAGAGGTTATCAGCAAGAAGAAGTAGACAAGTTTCTTGATATGATCATTAAAGATTATGAAGCTTTCCACAAAGAGTTTGAGCAATTAAAGCAACAAAATGCTCGTTTAAAGCGTGAATTAGAGGAACAAAAACTAGCAGTAACGCAAGTTCCACAACAACCTGTACAAACACCAGTTGCACAACCGGTTTATAACAACACGAATACGGATATTTTAAAACGCTTATCTAACTTAGAAAAAGCTGTATTTGGAAGTAAGTTATACGAATGATGTAAGGTGGGAAAAGGTTTAAGCATTTTACATAGAAAAAAACGTTGCAAAATCTTTTTGTTTCCACTATACTAATGGATGTCATAACGTTTGGGTAATCGCTGCAACGCCAACGTTGTAGAGGAAAGTCCATGCTCGCACGGCCTGAGACGGCTGTAGTGTTCGTGCCTAGCCAATTCATAAGCTAGGGTATTCTGGCTGTAAGGCTGGTTTAACGGCAGGGAAAAAACCTAAGTCCTTTCGGATATGGTTTGACTACCTTTAAAGTGCCACAGTGACGAAGTCCTTGAAGAAATGATAGGAGTGGAACGAGGTAAACCCCACGAGCGAGAAACCCAAATAATGGTAGGGGAATCTTTTCCAAGGAAATGAACGACGGGAAAGGACAGGTTGTATAACCTGTAGATAGATGATTGCCACCGGAGTACGAGGCGTGGGCCGTTTGTAGTACAAAGGAACAGAACATGGCTTACAGAACGTTATGAACCAACTATGAAATAACTCAGCTCTCCTTTGTTAGAGGAGGGCTTTTTATTTGTATGAAGTTATAAAGTATGAGTTAAAATGATTAATGAGAAAATTCTTCGTAAAATGTAATGATTAATAGAACCAATTGCTATTAATTATTGTTTGAATATACATAAGAGGTGAATACAAATGGGAAAAGTTACTTTAATTGCAACAGCGGCAATGGGTATTGAAGCGTTAGTTGCCCGAGAAGTTCGCGATCTTGGTTATGAATGTCAAGTAGAAAACAGCAAAGTAACATTTGAAGCAGATGAAAAGGCGATTTGTCGCACGAATTTATGGTTACGTACTGCAGACCGTGTAAAAATTAAAGTTGGCGAATTTAAAGCAACAACATTTGATGAGCTATTTGAAAAAACGAAAGCATTAAACTGGGGAGATTATATTCCAGAGAATGGCGAATTCCCTGTTATCGGTAAATCTTTAAAATCTGAATTATTCAGTGTTTCGGATTGCCAACGTATTGTTAAAAAGGCTGTCGTTGAAAAATTAAAAACAACATATAAACGTACAACTTGGTTTGAAGAAGATGGTCCGTTATTCCGTATCGAGATTGCAATGCTTAAGGATATTGCAACATTAACAATTGATGCGAGTGGTGTTGGACTTCATAAACGTGGATACCGTATGGATCAAGGGGAAGCTCCGTTAAAAGAAACATTAGCTGCGTCTTTAATTAAATTAACAAACTGGAAGCCAGATCGTCCATTTGTTGATCCATTCTGTGGATCAGGTACAATTCCAATTGAAGCAGCATTAATTGGACAAAACATTGCACCAGGATTTAACCGTGGTTTCGCATCAGATGAGTGGGGCTGGGTAGGTAAACAAAACTGGCGTGAAGCTCGTCAAGAAGCTGAAGATTTAGCGAACTATGATCAACGATTACAAATCATTGGATCAGATATTGATCATCGTATGATTCGAGTTGCTCAAGATAACGCAGACGAAGTAGGCTTAGGCGATTTAATTACATTTAAACAAATGCAAGTAAAAGATTTCACAACAAAAGAGGATTATGGCTACGTTGTAACGAATCCTCCATACGGAGAACGTTTAAGTGAAAAAGCACTCGTTGAACAACTGTATAAAGAAATGGGACAAGTATTCCGCCCATTAGATACATGGTCAGCGTATGTATTAACAAGCTACGAAGCATTTGAGAAGTGTTACGGAAAAGATGCGTCGAAGAAGCGTAAACTGTTTAATGGATTTATCCGTACAGATTACTACCAATACTTCGGAAAACGTCCACCGCGTAATTCATAGTATAAAACTCCTCCAGCGCGCATATACTGGCTATTATGTAATGCGTAAAGGAGGAAGTGATATGGATAGTTTCCAATTATCAATGATTCAAAAAGCTATTCACCGTACGTATGATGAGCTCGGAAAAGAAGTGGATAGTCAAGGTGTAATTGTAGATGAAATACAAAAAGCACAAGAAGAATATTTGTCAGCTCTTTCACATGAAACGGCGATTGATAAACGGTATTTAAAGTCATTAATATAGAAGAAAATTTTCCTTTTTCGAAAGGAAAATTTTTTTTCGTGAATTTCGATGTATTGCAACAGGGGAAAGAGGTTGCACACATATGTGTAGCAGTTGCTATATCTTTTTATAGAAAAACTTTTTGGTTGGAGGCTAAGGATGTTTACTGAGAAGAGATTACCATTTGAAGTAGGAAAACAAGATAATTTTTATGATAAGTTGAATGAGTGGATTGGAGATGTGTTTTACGACATCCTTCCGGAAAAAGGCTTTGAAGAGCGTGATGAACAAATTTTTATGGCGTTTCAGTTAGAACGCGCTTTCCAAGAAAAGAAAGTTATGTTCGCAGAAGCGGGTGTAGGAACAGGGAAAACAATTGTATATCTTCTATATGCAATTTGCTACGCGCGTTATACTGGAAAACCAGCAATTATCGCTTGTGCAGATGAAACGTTAATTGAGCAGCTTGTAAAAGAAGAAGGGGACATTGCTAAATTATCTGAAGCATTAGGTTTATCAGTTGATGTAAGACTTGCGAAATCAATGGATAATTATTTATGTTTACGAAAATTAGAAGATGTTATGAGTGGACGAGCTCCAGAAGTAATTGAAGACCTATATTATGAATTACCACAATTCGTATTCGATCATGGTACGATGCAAAACTTTACTCACTATGGTGATCGAAAAGAATTTCCACTTTTAAATGACGAAGAATGGTCAAGAGTAAACTGGGATTACTTCCAGGATTGCTTTACTTGCGATTCACGTCATCGCTGTGGTCAAACTCTTTCTCGTGAACATTATCGTAAAGCAGCAGATTTAATTATTTGTTCTCAAGATTTCTATATGGATCATATTTGGACGTACGATGCTCGTAAACGTGAAGGGCAAATTCCGTTATTACCTGAAAGTAGCTGCGTTGTATTCGATGAAGGGCATCTTGTAGAATATGCAGCTCAAAAAGCGTTAACGTACCGTTTAAAGCAAACGATGATGGAGCAACTTTTAACGAGATTATTACAAAATGATATTCGTGAAGAGTTTGCACATTTAGTAGAAGAAACAATCTGGCAAACTGAACGATTCTTTGATGTGTTACAAGAAAACAAAAAAGAAATTGCCGGTTCTGATCGTTTAGAAATTACTGTGACAGAAAAAGTAACAGCTGAAGCGAAACGACTTTATGCAAAAATCGGTGAAGTTGGAGATGCATTAGTATTTGAAAGTGAAATGCATACAGTAAACACGTATGATTTAAATATTGTTGATGAGCATTTAGATGTATTAGAACATTCACTTCGTCTGTTCATGCACGAGAAAAATGTAATTACTTGGGGTGAAGAAGGTGATGGTGCCTTCACGTTAGTTATTATGCCGCGTGCAGTTGAAGAAGTATTACAAGAGAAAGTGTTCTCGAAGAAAATACCGTATATTTTCTCTTCTGCGACATTATCGAACAATGATTCATTCGCGTTTACAGCTAATAGCCTAGGGGTAAAAGATTACTTATCATTCTCAGTTGCTTCACCGTTTGATTACGAAGAGCAAATGGCAGTAAACTTACTATCGCATACGAAAGAAAATGAATGGGAAAGAAAGTGTCAATATACACTTGAAAATATACAAAAAACAAATGGACGTACACTTGTATTATTCCGTACAACGCAAGAGCTTGCAGCGTTCAAAGAGTATGTAAGTAAAGAGCAAATGTCGGTTCCATTCTTATATGAAGGAGATCAGGAAATTAGCCAGCTCGTTTCTCGTTTCCAAAATGAAGAAGAAACTGTACTTTGTGCGGTTCATTTATGGGAAGGTTTAGATATTCCTGGTTCATCATTATCACACGTTATTATTTGGTCATTACCATTCCCTCCAAACGACCCTGTGTTTGAAGCGAAACGTAAGCACGTAAATGATCCATTCTGGGATGTAGATGTACCATATATGATTTTACGACTTCGTCAAGGAATTGGGCGTTTAATTCGTACAAGTGAAGATAAAGGTGCTATATCAATCTTCTTATCTGATTCAGAAGATGAGAAAGTAGTTGCAGCTGTGAAAAATGTACTGCCAGTAGAAGGTAAAGAATTATAAGGAGAAAGCTTGGCGCTTGCCAAGCTTTTTTTCTATTATAAAAGGAATTTATGTTTCCGTGTCGAATTAAGTTTGAGGTAGAAAAAGGAGGCTTTTATACGATGACAGTTGCTACATATGAAGTGGAAAAACAATTTTTAACATACGTGAAAAAGATACAGAATTACGGAGAAGCATTAAGTTTAATGTTTTGGGATTTAAGAACAGGTGCACCAAAAAAAGGTGTAGATCAGCGTTCAGAAGTAATTGGTATGCTTTCGTCAGAAGTGTTTGCTATGTCGACTTCAGATGAGATGGGAAACTATTTAACAGAACTTGAAGCTTTAATACGTGAAGATAAACTTTCTGAAACGACAAAGAAAATGGTTGAAGAGTGTCGGAAAGAATATGATAGAAATAAAAAAATTCCACAAGCTGAATATGAGGCTTATGTGAAATTAGAAGCGAAAGCAGAGAGTGTGTGGGAAGAAGCTCGCGAAAAATCTGATTTCGAAATGTTCCGCCCGTACTTAGAAAAAATTGTTGAATTTAAAAAGAAATTTATTACATATTGGGGTTATGAAACATATAAATACAATACAATATTAGACATGTATGAGCCAGGTATTACAGTAGAAGTTTTAGATCACGTATTTGGTCAACTTCGTGAGCGCATCGTGCCGCTTGTAAAAGAAATCTCTGAGTCTAAAAAAGGATTAAAAACAAGTGCTTTATCGGAACAGTTTTCAAAAGAAAAACAAAAGAACTTTACATTAGAACTATTAAAGCAATTGAATTATGACTTTGAAGCAGGTCGTCTTGATGAAACAGTACATCCTTTCGAAATTACATTAAATAGAGGGGATGTTCGTATTACGACACGCTATGATGAAAAAGATTTCCGTATGGCTGTATTTGGAACAATTCATGAATGTGGTCATGCAGTATATGAACAAAACATTGCAGAACAATTTGAAGGTACACCACTTTGCAGTGGTACATCTATGGGTATTCACGAATCACAATCATTATTCTTTGAGAACTTTATCGGCCGTAATAAATCATTCTGGAAGAAAAATTATGATTTATTAAAAGAGTATAGCGATGGTCAATTTGATGATATTTCAGTCGATGAGTTTTATGATGCAATTAACGAATCGAAGCCGTCATTCATTCGTATAGAAGCAGATGAGCTTACATACCCGCTTCATGTTATGGTGCGTTATGAATTAGAGAAAGAATTATTTGATGGTACATTACAAGTGAAGGACTTACCAGCAGCTTGGAATGATAAGATGGAAGCATATTTAGGAATTCGTCCGGAAAATGATGCGCAAGGTGTATTGCAAGATGTTCACTGGGCTGGTGGCTCATTTGGATACTTCCCATCTTATGCGCTTGGTTACATGTATGCAGCGCAATTTAAGCAAAGAATGTTAAAAGATATTCCGAACTTTGATGCATTATTAGAAGAAGGAAACGTAACACCGATTCGTGAATGGTTAACAGAACATATTCACCAATATGGTAAAACGAAAAAGCCACTTGAAATTTTAAAAGATGTAACAGGTGAAGGCTTAAATGCAAACTACTTAGCCGATTATTTAGAAGCGAAATATAAAGAGATTTATGAGTTGTAACAAAAAGAGCTGCTTAATTGCAGCTCTTTTTGTTAAAGGGGATGGGAGAATGGGTTGTTATACATATACAGTAATGAAGCAAGAAGAAGCGGAGGAAATTGCGTATAACTGGCATTATGAAGGGAAATATTCTTTTTATGATATAGAGGCAGATGAAGAAGATTTAGATGAATTTTTACATGGTGAGAGTAGAGGGAATCATACATTTTCTGTGAAGCAAAATGGCATTCTCATTGGTTTTTTTACTGTTTGTAAAATGAATGATGGAACGGTTGATATAGGACTTGGAATGAGACCTGATATAACTGGCAATGGATTTGGTTTACAGTTCGTAAATGCTGGACTAGCTTTTAGTGAAGAAAAATACGGATGCAATTATATAACACTATCAGTAGCGACATTTAATGAGAGAGCAATCAAAGTGTATAAAAGAGCAGGATTTGAGGCAGTTGGAACGTTTATACAGAGAACAAATGGTAGTTGTTTTGAGTTTTTGAAAATGAATTACATGTGTAAAAATGATTAAAAAACAGAGGGATCTTCTGTTTTTTTATTTTGATGTAGAAATATATGATACATATTTTTGTACTTGTTGTAATTGAGGGTTTTGATGTGTATGATTGAATTTTAGTAGCAAATAGCAGGTTTAGTAAGGAAAGGTAGAGGTAGTATGATTACAATTAAAACGAAAAATGAAATAGATTTGATGCATGAATCTGGAAAATTACTTGCTTCATGTCATAAAGAAATTGCGAAAATGATAAAGCCAGGTATAACGACACAAGAAATTAATACGTTTGTTGAAATGTATTTAAAAAAGCATGGTGCCACATCTGAACAGAAAGATTACAATGGGTATCCATATGCGATATGTGCATCTGTAAACGATGAAATGTGTCATGGGTTTCCGGCCGATGTTCCTTTAAATGAAGGAGATATTGTAACCGTTGACATGGTAGTAAACTTAAATGGTGGTCTTTCAGATTCTGCTTGGACGTATATAGTCGGAAATGTTTCTGATGAAGCAGAAAGGTTATTGTTAGTAGCTGAAAAAGCTTTATATAAAGGGATTGATCAGGCAGTAATCGGTAATCATGTAGGAGACATTGGCTATGCAATTGAAAGTTATGTAACAAATGAAGGTTTTTCTGTCGCAAGAGACTTTACGGGACATGGAATTGGTAAAGAGATTCATGAAGAACCAGCAATTTTTCATTTTGGGAAGCAAGGACAAGGGCCTCAGTTACAAGAAGGAATGGTGATTACGATTGAGCCGATTGTCAATGTAGGTATGCGATACTCGAAAGTAGATTTAAATGGATGGACTGCAAGAACGATGGACAGGAAATTATCAGCTCAATACGAGCATACAATTGCGATTACAAAAGATGGACCAGTCATTTTAACGAAGTTGTAATTGGGAATGAAAGAGTTTACAAAACTCGAACGAAAATAGTAGTTTTTAAAAATTCGTACGTGTTTTTTCGATAAATGCTTTTCAAAGTATAAAAAGTGCGTTATAATCCTTCTATAAAATAAATAGTTAGCTACACTCATATAATCGCGGGGATATGGCCTGCAAGTTTCTACCGAAGTACCGTAAATACTTTGACTATGAGTGAGGACGAATATAATTGCTTGTTTAGCATTCTTTTTTTGCGAAACTCCAAAAGCGCGTCTCTCACTTGTAACGAGTGGTGGCGGCTTTTGGAGTTTTTTTATTGCATAAGAGGGGGAACAAACATGAAAGTATTACAAGAAAAGATTTTGAATGAAGGAAAGGTTTTATCTGGTGATGTATTAAAGGTGGATGCATTTTTAAATCACCAAATTGATCCAGTACTTATGCAAGAAATCGGAAAAGAATTTGCTAAACGTTTTAAAGAAGAGAACATTACAAAAATCGTGACGATTGAATCTTCAGGCATTGCACCAGCTGTTATGGCTGCATTAGAGCTTGGTGTAAAAGTAATCTTTGCAAGAAAACGTAAATCGTTAACGTTACAAGATAATATGTACGTTGCAAACGTATATTCATTTACAAAACAAGAAACAAATGAAATTTCATTATCTCGAAATCATATCGATGAAAATGATCGCGTGCTAATCATCGATGACTTTTTAGCAAACGGTCAGGCTGCTTTAGGTTTAATGAGTTTGGTAGAGCAAGCAGGAGCAAGTATTGCAGGAATTGGAATTGTTATTGAAAAAGCATTTCAAGATGGAGGAAAGAAGCTTCGTGAACAAGGCGTTCGTGTTGAATCACTAGCAGAAATTGCATCACTTGATAACGGCACAGTTACATTTGTACAGCAAGAAACTGCGGAGGTGAAATAAACGATGAAGCAGCATCCATTTAAAATTGCATCGCTTGGTATGCAGCATATGCTTGCAATGTATGCTGGAGCAATTATCGTTCCGCTTATTGTGGGCGGTGGACTTGGTTTAAATCAAAAAGAGTTAACATATTTAGTCTCAATTGATTTATTAATGTGTGGCGTTGCGACAATTTTACAAGCATTATCAAATCGCTTTTTCGGTATTGGACTTCCCGTTGTACTTGGTTGTACATTTACAGCCGTTGGACCAATGATTGCGATTGGAAAACAATACGGTGTGTCTTCCATTTATGGAGCAATTATTGCTGCTGGATTGTTCGTTGTTATTTTTGCAAAGTTATTCGGGAAACTTGTAAAGCTTTTCCCACCTGTTGTAACAGGATCTGTTGTTACTGTAATTGGAGTTACACTTGTTCCAGCAGCAATTAATGATATGGCTGGAGGAGTAGGAAGTAAGGATTTCGGTAGTCTTGAAAATTTAGCATTAGCATTTGGTGTGTTACTATTTATCATCATTATGTATCGTTTCTTTGATGGATTTATTCGTTCAATCTCTATTTTACTAGGTCTATTGTTCGGTACAATCGTTGCAGCGTTTATGGGGAAAGTAAGCTTGCAAGCGGTTGGAGAGGCTGATTGGTTCCATGGTATTCAACCATTTTACTTCGGTACACCAACATTTGAATTAACACCAGTTATTACGATGATTCTCGTTGCTTGTGTAGGGATTGTAGAAGCAACGGGTGTATACTTTGCATTATCTGATATTTGCAATAAAAAAATCGGTGAAAAAGAATTAACAAAGGGCTATCGAGCAGAAGGATTAGCGATGGTGTTAGGTGGCATTTTCAACGCGTTCCCATATACAACTTACTCTCAAAACGTAGGACTTGTTCAATTAACTGGAGTAAGAAATCGCGTTATTATTTATACTTGCGGTGGTATGTTAATCGTTCTTGGATTCATTCCTAAAATCGCAGCTATTACAACAATCATTCCGAAATCAGTACTTGGCGGTGCTATGCTCGCAATGTTCGGTATGGTAATGGCATATGGTATTAAAATGTTAAGTAGCGTTGATTTTGGTAAACAAGAAAACTTATTAATCGTTGCATGTTCTGTCGGAATCGGGCTTGGTGTTACAGTCGTTCCTACATTATTCTCACAACTTCCTGAAAACATTCGTATTTTAACAGATAACGGAATTGTACTTGGAAGTGCGTCAGCAGTACTTTTAAATATCGTATTTAATATGGTGCCGCAGCGTAAAGTGAAAGTAAAAGAAGAGCCGGTGTCTATGCAAAGTGCGGTAAGAGAAGCGTAAAAAAGCAAGGTCTCGTTATGAGACCTTGCTTTTCTTTTTAAGGGACATCATTTTTCTGTAAGTACCAAGACGCCAAATGTACTCAAGTGGTCCGTATTGGTAATGTGAAAGCCACCAGCGGCTAATAAAGATTTGTAACGTGTAGAAACTAATGCAGAATAGTGGTCCAACCCATAGTGGAGCAAGATAATCATTTTTAAACAATAGCCCGAATACAAGTAATGTAACAATTGTATGCGAGATGTAATTTGTTAATGCCATTCGTCCAACGTATTGGAATGGACGTAATAATGTTTGCCATTTTTCTTTTTGTAATAAACGCATGAGCGTGAAAATGTAGAATATGAATAATGTTTTGCCGCTAAACATTGTAAAGGCCTGCATATAAATTGGTTCATAAGATGGTTTTGATAAGAAATAACGGACCATGAAGAACCACATTGGCAATGTTAAAATGAACATAATAATTTGCCATTTTTTAAGCTTTGGATCTAACTCTTTCGTACGGCGGAAAATATCCTTTTTACCGGCATATAAACCAAGTAAAAATAGCCCAACTGTTTCTGGTAGCATGAATACGTTTAGTCTAATTCCATCAGCATAAAATGCATGGAAACGATTTTGTATTTGTGACACCCAGTCTTCAAGTGGCATGATTGGTAAGGATAACCCAAGCTCCTCCTTTGGCATGAAGGCAATACCAATACTAGCAATTAGCATAAGAAACTGAAAAATACTTAATAAAACGATTGCCCATATTAAAATGGTACGAGCTTCTCTCTTATAAAATAAAAATAAGAAAAATCCAGCGATTGCATACGTATGTAAAATGTCTCCGTCCCATAGAAGAACGTAATGTAAGAAACCAAATAATAATAAAATAAGTAAGCGACGAACAAATAAAGTTTTTGGACGATCTGTTTTCGCTTCAGCACGAGTCATAAAAATATAAAATCCTAGGCCAAATAAAAACGAAAAGATAGTATAAAACTTTGTTTGAATAAACATATCGTAGAATAGACGGATATAGCTATCTAGCCCCTCATAAACTCCTGAAAGATCACGTGAGTCAACCCCGGCGATAACAGGCCAATTTACAAGAAAAATACCTAGTACAGCTATTCCTCTAATAATATCAATGGAGTGTATCCTCTCGCCTTGTGTAAGATTTTGTGTCATTTTTTTCCTCCTTGTTAAGTAATTCCCTTTTATTATACAAAATGTAAGATGGAGGGGATAGGGGATATTTCCATTTTTTTAAACTGTTAAGTTATGTAGGATGAGATATAATAAGAGTGCACAACAAGTTTTAACCTTTTTCAAAACAGGCAGTAAAGCTCCTTCTTATAAGGAGCTTTCTTTATGGAAAGTGTTGATAATGATTCTCTTTAATGATAAAATGTATTCAAAAGTGATAATCATTATCAAAAAAAAGTTGGTGCATGAGTATGGTATATGCATTAGTAGCAGGTACAGTTGCTGTATATGCAGTTATTGCAAAGTATGTTTTAAATGGAGTAGGAACAGCAAAATGAGTGATATGACATAAAATCCCTTTCATTTGTAAAAAGAATGAAAGGGATTTTTTATTTTTAATGAGAATATGCTGAAAATTTAGTATGATAGTAAAGTGAAACTGTAATCAATGGGTAGGTGTAACTCTCACTGGTTATGAGCTCGCAATTAGCGGGGAAAAGTATATACATCTTGGATAAAGGGGAACAAGGGGATGACAAACATAGTACAGACAAACGGTATGAAAAAACTTGTTTGTTTTTATGAAGAGTGGCAAAAACACGGCGATGCAGAGAATAGCTTAAAGTTGTTTGAAGTAATTCAAAAATATAAACGAGAGCAGCTTATGATAGCGTTCTGCGGTCATTTCTCAGCAGGGAAATCAACGATGATGAATCATCTATATAAAGCGCAGTTGTTACCAACAAGTCCAATTCCGACAAGCGCTAACGTCGTTAAAATTGAAAAGGGATTTGATCGTGTTGTTGTTACGATTAAATCTGGAGAACAGTACGAATATGACGGTGCATATTCAGCAGAAGAATTAAAGCAAATTTGTAAAGATGGCGATGAGGTAATTGGTGTTCATATTTATCGGAATGATGCACCAATTCCTGAGGGTGTTATGTTAGTTGATACACCAGGGATTGACTCAACAGATGATGCCCATCAACTAGCGACAGAATCAACGCTACATCTAGCAGACGTAATTTTTTATATGATGGATTATAATCACGTCCAATCGGAAGTGAATTTGCAATTTGTTAAAGAATTGAAACAACGTAATAAAACGGTTTATCTCGTTGTAAATCAAATAGATAAACATAAAGAAAACGAATTATCATTTGAGGATTATAAAGATAGTGTGAAACAATCGTTCTCTAACTGGGATATTGAAGTAGATGGAGTTTATTATACGTCATTACGAATGATGAACCATCCACATAATGAAATTGGAAGTTTAGAAACATTAATTACTTCTATTATGAAAGAAAAAGAGCAGTATGTAAGAGAGGGAATGGAGCGAGAAACAGAACATTTAATGGGAGAACATTTCTCGTTTATTGTTTCTGAAAATGAAAAAGCTCTTTTGACATATGAGGAAGAGTTAGCATCACCGCTTTCGATTTCAGAAATAGTTGAAAAGAAAGAAGAGCTAACGGAAACTAAACATCGCGAGGCTAGTAAAGAATCTCATGTGAGAAACGAATTTATAAAAGGTTTACAAGCTATATTAGATAACGCGTATTTAATGCCATTTGAAATGAGAGAATTGGCAAATGCATATTTAGAAACGAAATTAACAAAGTTTAAAGTTGGTTTGCTATTTGCGAAAGGAAAGACGGAGCAAGAAAAACAAAGACGTGTAGAGGCGTTTTATTCTGCCCTTCAAAAGACTGTTGAAACGCAACTTGATTTTCATGTGAAAGAATTTATTGTAGCCTTCTTAAAAGAAGAAGGATTGTTCACGGAGGAAATTGGGAAAGACATATATGCTTTAGAAATTGCTTTTGGACCAGAAATGTTAGCTGAAGTCATTAAACAAGGTGCAGGTTTCACAGGTGATTACTTACTTCTTTATACAGCGGATGTAGCGAATGAACTGAAGAAACGTTATTTTACAAAAGCACAGCAAATTTTTGATAAAAGTGCAGTCGTTTTAAAGCAAAAAGTGAAGGAAGCAGTTGCTCGTATGGAAGAAGAGATTGAAAAATATACGATGTTGCAAACGGCAAAAGAGACGGAATTACAATACAGTAACAATTTAGAGACATATGAAAGTTATTTACAAAATGTTTGGCACGAGCGTGTTGCTACACCAGAAGGATTGCAAATAGAGGAGATATTGCAACGTGAAAAACAAATTGTTAGTGAGAAATTCACACTACAAGAGCAGGAAATGGTAAATGATAACGTAGCGGCTCATGAAGAAGAGATAAAAGGAACGGCAGCTTTAAATATTCAGCGTATATTAGAGAAAGTGAAGAAAGCTGAAATGATATTAGAGCCATTGCCAGCGCTGAAACATGTACAGCAAGAGGTGATAGAAAAAAGGCGTCGTGTGGAAACGAAACAATTTACAGTAGCGTTATTCGGAGCTTTTAGTGCTGGGAAATCATCATTTGCCAATGCCTTACTTGGTGAGAAGGTACTTCCTGTATCACCAAATCCGACGACGGCAACGATTAATCAAATTTTGCCGGTTACAGAGGAAAAACCACACGGAACAGTAATGGTTCAATTCAAATCAAAGCAAGCTCTATTAGAAGATATGAAAGCTGTTTATAAGCTGTTTCATTATGAGATTACTACGTTAGATGAGGCGTTAGCACAAATTGATAAAGTTATGAAATATCCTTCACCGACTGGGAAGCAAAAAACAACATTTAGCTTCTTACGAGCGGTACAAAAAGGGTATGATGCAGTTTCTACTTATTTAGGAGAACAAGTACAAGTCACATTAGAAGAGTTCTCTGATTATGTAGCGAATGAAGAAAAATCATGCTTCGTTGAGTATATGGAGCTTTATTATGATTGTGCTTTAACAAGGCAGGGAGTAGCGCTTGTAGACACACCTGGAGCGGATTCTATTAATGCTCGCCATACGGATGTTGCATTCCAGTATATTAAAAACGCAGATGCTATTTTATTTGTAACATATTATAACCATGTATTCTCTCGTGCTGATCGTGAATTTTTAATTCAGCTTGGTCGTGTAAAGGATACTTTTGCCCTTGATAAAATGTTCTTCTTAATTAATGCGGCGGATTTAGCAGAGTCTGAAGAAGAACTTGAAATGGTAAAAGGTTATATCGCAGATCAGCTACTGCAATACGGTATTAGAAATCCGCGTTTATTTGCAATTTCAAGTTTATGTGCGCTTGAAGAGAAACAAGGAAAGAATGTTGAAAAAGAGAAGTATGGTATTTTACAAAACTCTGGAATTACTAAGTTTGAGGAATCATTTACGTCCTTTATGATGAGAGATTTAATGCTTGTTTCTGTGCATGCTCTATACGGTGCGTTGCAAGGGGCAGATCAGCTTTTAGTAAACATGATAAATGGTGCAAAGCAGGGGAATGAAGAGAAAGAGAAGCAAACGAAAAAATATGAAGCAGAGCGTGATCAACTACTTCATATTATTTCATCATATAGTGTACTTGCTGAAGAACAGGCGATGCAAAATGAAGTGAAAGAGTTGCTTTATTACGTGCAACAGCGTCTATTCCTACGTTATAACGATGTGTTTACTGAATTTATTAATCCGGCGTCACTTCGAACGGATGGAAATGTGAAAACACAATTGCAACAGTGTGTTATGGAATTAGTAGCATTTATTCAGCATGATTTATTACAAGAAATGCGTGCGACATCATTACGTCTTGAAAAATGGATAGACGAAGCGATGAAGCGTGCAAAGGATGAAATTGTAGTGAACTGTAAAGTAGAAAATCAATCAATTTCTATGAATGGAACAGTGGAGTATGAATATAAAGATATTACACATAAAGAACCGTTCCCTTCAGTTGAAATAAAAGATTTCAAAAAAGCACTGGCACAATTTAAAAATGAGAAAAGCTTTTTTGAAAAGAATGACAAAGCTTTTATGCAAGAAGACGCTAAATCTGTATTAGAACCGCTCGTATCAAACTATGTAGCCGATGAAAAAGATTTATTTGTTCATCATTATAAGCAAGAATGGGATATGAAGTGGAACTTATTCCAAAAAGTGATGCAACAAGATGTGATGAACTATTATGAAAGTATATTGTTTGCATTGGCTGAAACGATCGATGTATCTCTATATGAACAAAGTAAAGAACAATTGCACAATCAGTTAGTAGAGATTGAAAAAGAAATTTATGTTATATAGTCGTTATGAGAAAAAGATTCGTTCAATTTTCTTTTGCAGTACAGTATCTAAAGATTTGACAAATCCAGCAAATTCATCTGTAGAAATCATATGAGTAAGAACGAGTCGTCTGCCATCTGGTGTTTCACCGCATAAGACGAATGAAGAAAATTCATATGTTTTATTTTCAACTACTAATTTTGGATAGGAATACGTGTCGCTTTTCTTCTTCTTTCCATCAATAGAGATGACGTTGCATTTTTTCTCATTGTTGTCCATGGTGAATCCCTCCTTTCTATTATTTATGGTAGACAAGGAGGGTTTAGAACAATAGAGATGGGGGGATTTTTTATGTCTTTTGTAATAGAACGTATTTTAAAAGAGGCTATACCGAAGTCTTTATTGCTACTTGCTGATCCAAGTGAACGGCAAATAGCTACATATGTACAAAGAGGGTTAACATACGTAGCAAAGCAAGGGGACAGCGTCATCGGTGTGTATGTTCTTTTGGAAACAAGGCCGAAGACGATGGAAATCATGAATATTGCGGTTGTAGAACATATGCAAGGAAAAGGTATTGGAAAGAAGCTATTAAAGCATGCTGTAGAAACAGCTAAGGAATATGGTATGTCCAAAATTGAAATTGGTACAGGTAATTCTAGTGTTTCACAACTTGCTTTATATCAAAAATGTGGATTTCGTATTTTTTCTATTGATTTTGATTACTTTTCAAAGCATTATGAAGAAGAGATTATTGAAAATGGGATTGTATGTCGTGATATGATTCGGCTTGCAATGGAATTGAATTAGAACGTATAACTTATTTAGGGGGAAGAGAAGATGGAAGTACATAAAGCAATTACAGCACATTCTCGTAAACAAAATGAAAGTGTAAAAGCATGTTTACAATTAGATGCGCAGCGTGAAGCAGCTATTGAAGCAGCCGTATCTCTTGCGTCAAATGGGAAAGAATTTTCGGTTGATGTCATTAATGTTGTAACAAAGCAAATTAATGATCTTGCAAAAAATGGTGTTACCTTGCAGCGTAAATATGTTACAGAAGAAATGGTTATGGAGTATGTAAGTCGTTTACAAGAGAAAGAAGGTCGTTAAAGATGATAGTTACAGTCGAATGGTTACGTGAGCATATAGAAGATGAGAACGTCCGTGTAATCGATTGTCGTTTTGATTTAGCGAATCCTAATTGGGGTAGAGAAAAGTATAAAGAAGAACATATTCCTCATGCGTTATATTTTGATTTGAATTTAGATTTATCAAGTCCTATAGCAGAACATGGTGGCCGCCATCCGTTGCCAAGCATTGAAGAGTTTGCGGACAAGCTTTCGGAGGTTGGTATTGATGAACATACGACAGTAATTGCGTACGACAGTCAAGCTGGTGCAAATGCTGCTCGTTTATGGTGGTTATGTAACTATGTAGGACATGAGAAAGTATATATATTAGATGGTGGTTTCCCGGTTTGGAAAGAGAATGGACTACCGACAACAACGGAAATTCCTGTTGTTATACGAAAAACATTCAAAACAAACATACAAGATCATATGCTTGTATCGATGGAAACAGTAAGAGAGAATATCCAGGCAGGTGCAGATGTTACGTTAATTGATTCAAGAGAGCCAAAACGTTATGCTGGTGTAGAGGAACTTGTCGATCATAAAGCAGGACATATTCCGACAGCAGTAAATTATTTTTGGAAGGATGGAATGTTGCAATCAGGACAATTTCAGAATGAAGCTGAGCAACAAGAACGATTCCAAAACCTGTCGAAAGATAAGGAAACCATTGTATATTGTGGTTCTGGTGTTACGGCATGTCCAAATATCGTTGCATTAAAATTGGCTGGATTCCAAAATGTTAAATTGTATGCAGGTAGCTGGAGTGATTGGATTTCTTATCCAGAAAATCAAATTGCAAAAGAAGAAGATTAATCACTTGCATGCAAAAATAATTTGTATTAAAATAAGGTCACAAGCAAGAGATTGCTCGAAAAACTTTGTATTTTACACATTAGAAACAATGTGATAATATAACGACAAGTAAATAATACATCCTGCGGTGTGCGTAACTTATTTATGTCTAAAACCGATGTTAGTTATACGGAAGCTCAATATTTAGCGACCATCATCAAGCCTTCCTTGTGGAGGAAGATGTACGGTAACTGTGAGGGCATCCACCTGCGAGTAGCGGGTTTTTGGACATTTACGAGGAGCGGCACGTGCGGGGGTCTTATTTCAACTAACCTTATATAAAATTCCTACGGTGTACGTAGCTTATGCATGTCTTAAACCAATAAGTTTAATATGGAAGTTCAATATTTAAATGTAGCTAACATGCCATCTTTTTAAGAAGGAAGTTACAAACATTTGTGAGAGCATCCACCTGTGAGAGCAGGTTTATGGACATCTAGAGAGAACGGCATATGTGGGGCTATATAAAAACCTTACGTTTTATACGTAAGGTTTTTTTGTTGCATAGATATATCAATATTATCTTGATTCACCTGTGAAGTTTCCGTAATAAATGTAGCACTTTCTGTCTTCATCAATCTCTCTTGAATCCAAGGAGAATTCCATAGACATGCCGTCTCGCTGAATATATATAATATCTGAATGAAGAGATGGTAAAATTTCTTCGTAGTTCCATACATCTTGACTATCTACTATGTTTGAACTCGTTTCACTTAGTTCTCTAATTTCAAAACCGATGTAGGAGTATGTAGGGTCTGAAGGGTCATTTGCGAAAACTTCTTTTTGAATATAAATAACTACTGTTCCGTCTGGATCAACCGAAGTTGCAGTAACAACATAAGTATTTTTCTCTTTAATAAAATATTCACAAGTCATGCGTGCGATAATTTCAGAATTAGAAATATTTGCGTAGTTCCATAAAGCAGGATACCCTTTTGTTTCATCATTAAGTCGATATTCTAAGCGCATTTAATCCCTCTTCTTCCTTTTTCTTCTACTTTATCATGCCGTCTTATATAATAGAAATATAATTTAAAAAGGGGAGTGCGAAGGTGACAAAAACGAAATGGCTAGTAGGTGGTGTCGTAACATCTTTAATGACTGGCACTTTATTTGGCTGCGCACAAGATCTTCCCCCAAAACCGAATGATAATAGTTGTTCTGATTGGGATTGGGATGATGAACTTGGGGTATGGCAGTGTGATGATAGTAGTTCAGGTTATCGTGGGCATTATTTCTATGGTGGGCGATACTATCAAAATAAGTCCACCTTTAAAAATTCATCGGCGTTTAAATCGTATCAATCGTCTGCTGAATTTAAAGGTGGAATTGGAAGCGGTTCAAAGGGAGGATTTGGGGGCTAAAATATGTCGCAATACATAAGAAATCGAAAAGAGTTTTATTTGAAATATCCAAATTTTTGGTCGGATTTATATGAATGTGAGTATAGTTTGTTTCATGTTTTTTCTATAACAAATCAGACTTTGGAACAATTGCAATTAGCTACTGAACGAATGGGGAAAATATTTTTTAAGACTGCTAGACTTTTACGTAATTTAAGTGACGAACAGCTTCTTGAGCTGGGTTTTCCTCCTGCGAGCTTATCATTCATTAGAATGAAAGAATTATATCCTGAATCTGTTATTTCACGATTTGATTTCGTTATAACGGACGATAACCAAATTAAAATGCTTGAGTTTAATAGTGATACACCAACTTTTATTATGGAATGCTTTCAAATGAATGGAAAAGTTTGTGAAAACCTAGGATATGATGATCCAAACTCGGATCAAGAACGATTACTATCTTCTGGTGTTACGAAAGCCGTAATGGAAGCGACAAAGGGATTAGACAATCCAAATGTTGTTTTTACAGCACATCATGAACATATTGAGGATTGGAATACGACTAAGTATTTGAGTCAGTTATGCCATGTTGAAAATAAAGTAGTGCCAATGTCAGAACTTAGAATTACGAAAGATGCTCTAGTCGATAAAGATGGGGCGAAGATTGATGTTTTATATCGCCAAACATATCCGATAGAAGATTTAATTGAGGATCAAGATCCTGAAACAGGAGATTTGGTAGGTGTGGAACTGTTACAACTTGTAAAAGCCGGAAAGCTTTTTATAATAAATCCTTTGTCAGCATTTTTACTTCAGCCAAAATCAATTCAGTGTCTTATTTGGGGGTTAGCAGAAGAAGAGGCCTTTTATACAAATGAGGAACAACAGTGGATTAAAGAATATATGTTACCTACATATTTAGAACCAGATTTATTTTTAGGCAAAGGTTCTTTCGTTCAAAAACCTTCATTTGGGAGAGAAGGAGATACAATTACGATTCGCGATAAAGACGAAAATATTATGCTTCAAAATGCACACCAAACGTATAAAGCGTCACTGCCGATATTTCAAAAGTATATAGAACTTCCAGTCGTATCCTTGGAAACAGAAAAAGGGATGGAGAAACTGTCGTATGTGTTTGGTTCGTTTTTAATTGCTGGAAAAGCGAGTAGTATCGGTATTCGCGCGGGAGAAAAGATTACAGGAAATGAATCGTACTATTTACCGGTAGGTATAAAAAGGAGGGGGAAAAAATGATTAATTTTTTATTATATCTAGCAGTAACACTCGGACTTTTATGTATTGGTCTGTTCTTGATGGAAGTGACAACGAAAGTTAAGGAATTTAAGTTAATGGCTCAAGGGAATAAGGCGGTAAGCTATGTGCTTGGAGGACGATTACTTGGGTTAGCTATTGTTTTATATTCGACAGCAGCTAATTCAATTTCACTTCTTGATATGATTTCGTGGGGAGCAGTTGGGATTTTGGCTCAAATTATCGTCTTTTATTTAGCTGAGTGGCTTACACCACGCTTTAATATAAACAAAAGTCTCGAAGAAGATAATCAAGCAGTCGGTCTTTTTCTTATGTTTTTATCGCTTTCAATTGGGATTGTAATCGCTGGTTGTATAACTTATTAAAAACTTTACGTTTAAACGTAAAGTTTTTTATTTTATCCCGCTATTTGCCGGGCAGCCCGATTGGTGAGGGCTAATAATCAGTGGGGGATGAACAAAACCCCCACTGATTAAAGTT
>NZ_JXIS01000180.1:0-19791 GCF_000836715.1 Bacillus sp. L_1B0_5
AGCTCAGGAAGAAGCTAACCGTAAGGCCCAGGAAGAAGCTTCACAAAAAAGTAATGCTGTTGTTTCCTCATCTAGTGGTAATCATAACGGTTCTAATCGGAAACCTTTCCAAAATGATCCTAGTGATGACAAAGAAGCCAATACCACTTGTAAAGGACAAATTAAAGGAAATGCCAATTCGAAAAAATACCATGTTCCTGGTGGACAATATTATGATTCTACAAAAGACAATATTGTTTGGTTCTGTTCAGAAACTGATGCTCAAGCAGCTGGTTATGTGAGATCTAAAAAATAAAGTCAATTACATTAGAAAAGGAAACACTCTATAAGCGTTTCCTTTTCTAATGTCAAAATATTATTATCCATTTATTAATAGCAAACAATAAGCTATACCCTATTAAAAGATTAAATATAACTTGCTTTAAAAGCTTGTTGGACAGCTTGTACTTCAAATGAATTTTCACCATATAAGTTTGTTGCTATACGAATACAACTCTCTTTTAATTCTTTAAAATCAGAAATCATATTTAACTCATCTGTATTCACATAATACAAGATATTAAACATCTTATCTTTTTCCCAAATCTCTTTTCTCTCTTGCTTTTCTTTTAACTCTAACATTTCAAATTCCCCGTTATTATTTATTTCTATTCTCCAATTATCCCTATACATAATTACTTAGGTATGATTCCCTTTCCTCCTGTTGAGAAAATGTATTTTGATCAACTATTTAAATTGAAAAAAGAGGTTATTGTTATACAAATTACAATAATACATCCTACTTGAATCTCAACAAATCTAAAATGATAGAATATTCCGTCTTGTATTGATAAATGTTATTAAATAGATTTTGATAGAGGGAATTTCTGATATGATACTAATTGCTGAATAATATCTTTGGAGAGGATGAAATTGAACAATGAATGTTCATATACAGGGGAACGAGCAAATAACTCATTTATTAAATGAATGGTATCAAGAAATTAGGGCTAGGCATGTAGACGCCGCTCAATTACTTAAACAAGAAATTGAAAACAAAATCCATGATATAGAAGAAAATCAAACGATATTATTATACTACTCACTACTAGATTTTAGACATCAATATTTAATTGATAGCTTAAGTATTTCTAAAGATAGCTTTAAACAAAGTGATGCTTACAAAACTCCTACAGACGATTTCCTTTCATACTATTATCACTTCTTTAAAGCCATTCATTCCAATGTTACCGGCAATCATAGCCTTGCAAAAATACATTACGATAAAGCTGAATACCTATTAGAAACAATTCCTGATGAGATTGAACATGCTGAATTCCATTATGAGTTGGCCATTTTCTATTGTCATACACATAAATCGATTTTATGTATTAATCATGTAATGAAGGCGAAAGATATATTTTCAAAACATCCTGGGTATGAATTGAAAGTTGCCTTCTGTAATAACCTATATGGATTAGCATGTACTCATTTAAAGGAGTGGGAATTAGCTGAGGAACACTTTATCTCGGCTATGGATA
Organism: Bacillus sp. L_1B0_5; assembly: GCF_000836715.1. NCBI lineage: Bacteria > Bacillati > Bacillota > Bacilli > Caryophanales > Bacillaceae > Bacillus > Bacillus sp. L_1B0_5. Next base: position 1,521 of record NZ_JXIS01000180.1, read on the forward strand.
CATTCCAAAAAGAAAATTTAGAATACAATATTTTGATTGTTCGTCACAATCTAGGGTTTATGTATGCTACACAGAATTTATCCGAGGTAGCATTACGTTATTTATCTGAAGTTAATCAGAAGCTACCTAGCGATTATAAAGCTGTTTTTATTGAAGCTAGGGAACATTATAAATTAGGAGAACATCAAATTGCTCAAGAATTAATAAAAAAAGGCCTGCAGCTTTCTACTCAATTGGGAATTGAAGGCTATATACATCACTTTAAGATTTTAGAAAAAATGAATCTAAATAGTTGTGCTACTGATATAGAAAAAACTGTTTTAGAAGGAATTTCTTATTTTGAACGCGAAGAACTATATGAGTATATAAATGAATATACTGAAAAGTTAGCAACCCAATTTTACAAAGAAAATAATCATAAAAAAGCCAGCTATTACTTTTATGAAGCTAGTAAGGCCAGTGAAAAAAACTTTAAAAAAGGAGCATTAAAATGAAAAAATTAGCGGTTAGCTTACTTGGTATCTTAATTGTCGTTACAGTAACTTTTGGATCAAGTTCTTCAACAGGCTCTCAAAGTACCATAAATGTTATTAAATATTCACATGGGCATACTGGATGATGAAAGGAAGGATTATCCCTTCCTTTTTCTTATATTTTAGAATTCAATACGTATCCCCTCCTACATTTATTTATAAAAATTTAAGAAATAAATAATTCAAAAGATAAAATAAAAATACTATAATTAAAAACTTCCATTTGTTTCTTTTCGTTGGTTTTCCAGCATGTTGTATATAAAAAAATAGGGCAATACCTGCCATAGTAATTAAAAATATTTGATAATAATCAATCATCTGTAATACCCCCTCCATACAAAAAATAAGAAGTCTCTTTTTAAGAGACTTCTTATTTTTAATACAAACGACATACATAGGCTAAACATACACAATAAAGTCAGGATGATGTACTTTATTGCCTCTTTATCATAACATATAATTTATCATTTTTGTTTAATAATCCCATAAAATAAAACTTTATCAACCTTAAACTGGTTCATAATAAAAAATGAACTCAGATAAAATTAATAATATATTCACTTAATGCACATGGAATACGATCAAAAGATGTAGAAAGACAAGAACATCTTTTACTTTTTCATAATTGAATTTTTTAATTACAATATTTATATGTAATACAAACTGTGGAAATAAATTCGAATATCGGTTCAAACATTGATTAACTTCTTCTGAACTCATATGTGTAGCTGTATTTGCATAAAGCTGACTAAATAATCAAGTAACAGAATCACTTGTTCCTTCTCGACGAGTCCAGATACATAAAACCGTCAAATCTTGTGCGCCATACTAACTTTTACGGTTTACCAAATCTATCTCTTATTCAAGTTGTTGAAGATGGGTATGTCTGTAGTTCTTTAGTGAACAAATGAAACTCATCCCGAATTGATGGATTCATACAAAACGCCATCCTTTCTGTATATTTCTACAAAAAGAATAGCGTTTTTTGTTTTATGGATACACTTTTTTAGGTTAATAGCGACATGCTATAATCCCAAACCATTTGTGTAAACGATTAATATCCCCAAATGTCTACTTCAGCTGCTGAAGCAAATCCATTCTGTCCATTCGTTACTTCTATTTTTACATACTTTGCAGTAACTGGGTTAAATGTTGCTGTTTTCTTATCACTATTATTTCCCCATGTTCCTGATGATGCTTTTTCATATTTAATACCATCTACACTCGTATAAATACTGTACCCTAAAATGCGGCCGTTCTCTGATCCATCTTTTCTTGGAAGATAGTCCACTTTTGAAATTGTTTGATTTTTGTCAAGTTCCAATGTTAAATTGTATGGATATTGATTTGGTGTCCAACTGCTATGCCAAAATGTATCTGTTTTCCCATCAATTGCTTTACTAGCTGAACCACTTGCTTCCTCACTATTTGCACTTGCTTTCATTGTATTTTTAGGCAATACGTATGGTTTAACAGATGGAAAATCAGTTAGAATATCTACTTCAGCTGCTGAAGCAAATCCATTCTGTCCATTTGTTACTTCTACTTTTACATATTTTGCAGTAACAGGATCAAATGTTGCATTTTTCTTATTACTATTATTCTCCCATGTTCCTGATGATATTTTGTCATACTTAACGCCATCTACACTCGTATAAATATTGTAAGTTAAAATACGGCCATTTTCTGACCCATCTTGCCTTGGAAGATATGCTACTTGTGAAATGGTACGTGTATCGCCAAGTTCTAGTGTTAAATTGTATGGATATTGATTTGGTGTCCAACTACTATGCCAAAATGTATCTGTTTTTCCATCTATCGCATTACTAGCTGAACCCGTTGCTTCCTCACTATTTGCACTTGCCTTCATTATTTTTTTAGATAATACAGCAAGTGGTTTAACAGGTTTAGTATCCGTCGCTTCCCATATAGGTGCAATTAATGTTGGGTTATTTAAAGCTTCTACTTTTTGTCTCGTTTCTTGGGTTGCCTTCAATCCCCACTGATCAAAAAATGGAAGTACATTTTGTTTTGCTATTTTCGATGTATTGTAAATAAAAGCTTGAATTTTATCTTCGTCTGTTTTTGGAAGTTGATCCTCTGGTATCTCACGATATAATTTGTGAAGATTTGGATAAAAATCATCCCCATATGCCAAATGAAGCTGCCAAAGCATAACAAGTTTTACAAACAGGTCATCAATATTTTTATATTCTTTATTCGTTTGTTTTAAATAAGCAAAAGCCCTATTATAATCTCCCTCTGTATCTAAACGTGTTGGTTTATCTGGATATATTTTCTTGAATGCAGCTAAAGAATATAGATTAACAGTTACTTCACCCATACCTCTTAAATCATTCCACGTCCATGAATATTGTTGTCTTGCATGTCCCGCTTCATGCATTTGTCCCCATCCAAACTCATTTACATTTAAAGTACTTTTGATTGCTTCACCAGCAGTTGTAAAGACGGCGCCATCCCAACTTGCATACATGCCCCAGCTTTGTGCATTAGGGTTTTCTACAAAGGTCCAAATACGACGAGTTGAACGATGTAAAGGATTAGGTTCTGTTTCAGATAGCCCCGATATCTTGTCTTGCGCTCGAATCATTTCATCATATTTATTTAATAGTGGTACAGGATCTTGATTTACAATATATTTATTAGCACTATCACGAGTTACAGTTAGTACTGCTCGTTCTGATTTCAATTGTACTGCATGTGCATCTGGATATTTGTTCATCATGGCAACCCAGTCTTCTTTCGTGTGTTTCCCTAATTCAAAGAAAGGAATAGGACTACCGCCTTGCGTTACCTGCACCTTAACTGTTCCTGTACTTTGAAAATTATCTAACCCTAATACACCGCCGTTTGGTGAAGAGATAGTATTAGAGCCAGGAGAAAGATCAATTTCTTTTCCCCATTCTTTATCATATTGATGTGTCCCAATAATGGCTCTAATCTTTTGCGTTCCCGATACTGTAATTGTAACCTGTTCATTAGGTTTCACGTAAATGCCTGTTGGCATATAATTTTTTTGCTCACCTCTTTTTTCTCTTTTTGCTTCATCCCAAAAACTTCCTGTACCTGGAAGGTCAAACTCTCTTTGTTCAAGTTGAGTTGCAGTTTGTGCAGTTTCAGCATGTACAGCTAAATTATTTGTCATGATAGGTGCAAATAAAGTAGTTGCTAAAATAGCGGATGTCGCAAACACCTTTATAGTTTTTTGTAATCTACCACTCTTTCTTTTGTTCATATAAATCAATCCTTTCGTTCAATTTCATTATTACTTACATACGAAATATCAGTTTTCTCACTAATTTCAAAAGTGGATTTATTAAATGTACACGTATTTTAAACAATGCTGATTATATTTTTGGATGAGTATAATAACACTTCAAATTCTTTTCCTAATTAATCTAGAGATACATTTCCTTCATTGATTTTTTAAATCACTCCTCTAAATAAGAATTTAAGATAAATGTCCTTTCCCAAAGACCCTTTCCTAATTTTGGTATTTCGAATTAAGTATAATTCGAAAATAAAATTATACAATTGAGAAAAATAATAATGTTAAAAATTTACATACGCGTAAAGTTTTTAACATTTACTGAAAAATAATGTGTTATATGAGGATTAATTTAATATATTTGGTGTTAAAAAATATTTTTAATAGAGGATTGTTCATTTCCATTCAGAAAAACTCCACCTTGGTGTTTTCAAATTATGAAGTCCCCACTTTCTAGTCTTTCTACAAAAGATATAAATTTCAATCTCATTCATGATTTTTTTAATTACCCTTCCCTTCTGTTAAGAAGACTTCAAAACTTGAATAGATTACCTTATATCGCTACTTTGTGTATGCAAAATTACATACCAATCCCCATTGAAAATAATTCTCATTGTAACTATAATGGTTTCAGGGATTGGAATTTTCACTTTCGTTTCAAATCTCACAATATATTAAAGGAGGAAATACTATTATGAAAAAATTGGTTTTAGCAGGTGCACTAGGAATTGCAGTATTTTCAGGTATGAACTTACCAGGGGCTGAGGCATCAAAAGCGAGTGCAGCTACTACGAATTTAGAAATTCAAGAAGTCACAAAATACTACTCTATGAGTTCCTATGAAGTGTCTCAAAAAGAATCATTTAATCTTAAAAAAGGGGAAGAACTTACAGTCTTTGTACAAAATTCAGGGTTCCCAATTTCTTATACGGTCTTTGATGCGGATAATCAAGTAATTGGCACATTCAATGCTAATTCCCCATATGGTCGCGTATTTAAAGCGCAAAAAGACGGTAATATTTCTGTACAATTTCAAGCAGGTGTAAATTCTACGTACATGAAGAAGATGAATTTTACAGCTAAATTTGCTGTTTCTAAACTTAACCAATAATAAAAAATGTAACGATCCTCTTTAAAAACAAATTAAAAAGGTATATCCCTTCAATGGGATATACCTTTAGTTTTAGTGAATTTTATATTGACCAGATAGCTGCTCTTGCGCCATACGAACTAAACGTTTCGTAATCTCTCCACCTACTGAACCATTTGCTCGTGCAGTTGAATCCGGTCCAAGTGTAACACCAAACTCCTGAGCAATTTCATATTTCATTTGCTCAATTGCACTTGCTGCAGCTGCTATTAAGATTTCGTTTGAACTATTATTTTCGCGAATTTGCATTTTTTAACACCTCCGTTGAATTTGGTAATATCATGCTCTATTTCCAACAAAATATACAAAAAATTATTCGTTTAGCTATTGTACTTATATACCTAAGCTTTCATCCCTTATATGGGAATAAATAAAGGTATAGGTCATACCCTATACCTTTACCTTCTTCTATCCTACTTACTTTTAAATTCCCCTATTAACTCCTGTAACTCTTGGGAGAGCCACTTTAAAGAATTTGCTAACTCTGCAATATCTTGTACATACAGTTCTTGCTCCTTCATACTTGTCTCCACATTACTACTGCTATTCACATATGTATTTGCAATGTGTGATAATTCATTTACAAACTGAACAATAGTTTGATTATCTTTTAGAATGTCACTTGAATTATTCGAAGTCGCTTTAATTTGATTTGTAACAGATTGTGCAGATTCTGAAATCTTTTCAAAGAAAGCACCACTACTTTGAACTAGTGTTATTCCTAATTCTACTTCCTTTGAACTCTTCTGTATGGATCTTACAGCTCTCTCTGCTTCAGCCTGCGTTTCACCAATTAATTTAGCTATATCCCTTGCAGATGCCTCGGTTCTTTCCGCTAATATACGTACCTCGTCCGCAACACCTGAAAATTCTCCCCTCATTTCTCCAGCACATGAGAATTCAGTAGAAGCATTTAAAGCTAATGAATTTGTTTGATTTGAAATGGTTGTAATTACAGTAAGAATTTCATAAATTTCCTTAGATCGTACTTCTAATGCATAAATACTAGAAGATACCTCTTGAACTCTATCTCGGTTTCTTTTCATTTGATTCACAATTTGCTTAATCAAATCTTTTCCCTCTACAGAATGCTGCTCCATGTCTTCGAAAGCATTGCCAACTTGTTTTGCAGCTCCTTTAACTTCTTTCATCTTACTTTCCATCTCTTGAACAATCCCTAAACATTTTTGCACTACATATTCATGAGAATGTGCTCCTAAATTTAATCTTGTAATAGCACTTGCAATTTCTTTAAAAGCTATGCTATTTTCTTTTGTACTTATCGACAATTCCTGTGAAGATGTCGAAACCTGTTCAGCAGTCTGCCTTACTTTATCTATAATCCTATTAAACTTTTTAATAGTGTTATTAAAGTAGATATTAGTTATCCCTATATCATCAGACCTTTCATTCAATTTAATACTTAAATCCCCTTCACCAACTTTACGTAACCCTTCTTGTAAATCCTTTAAAGGCGATAGGGAGTTTCGTGAGATAAATATTTGAATTGTAATTGCGATTGTTAATGAAATTATTATAAATAGTAAACCTTGCACTATAAATTGTTTCTTTGTAATAGGAATAATAGAAGCGTCCAAATCCGCTGCTACAATTGCAATTATATTTTTATTTTCATCTGTAACTGGCTCTAAAATTGTTACCCAGAACCCTAATTTATCTTCATACACTTCTGTCATTTGTGCCTGTTTCGTTTTCATTACTTTATTGTATGTTTTCATCCAATGAGTAGGATGCTCATAATAGTCACCTGTTTTTACAGAACCTAATTTTACAGAAACTGTATTTGTTAATTTTGTATCCAAAGCTACTAATTGTAATTCAGCTTTATCATTTAGCTTGGCTCCTGTAACATATGTTTGTTCGACACTTTTCATACCTTTTATAGATTTATCTAATTGCTCTGTCAACTTTTCTTTCTTCACTCTTTGAGCTGTGGGGTCTTTTGCTACATCTCTTACTATTTCTAAATCTAATTGATTTAATACTGCATCACCTGTTTCAAAAGACTGCCTCTCAAATATAGACATCATACTATTTTGAAACATATTAAAACTTAACAACCCCATACTTCCTACAAGCGTTAGAATTACTAATACCGTTAGTAATACATTTTTTTGAAGCAACGATAGCTTATGCCAATATTTTTTCATTAATTTCACCTTTCTTATTTTCAACAATACATAAACAAAGTAGTAACATATTAAGAGGTCCTCTTTCAGTTATTAATTTAAACTTTAAAATAGCATACTGATCATTCAACCAAACTTTCCAATTTTTTTCATTTGCAATCGCATCTTTTATATGTCCAGCTGCTCCTGAAAATATATTAAAAGGAAGACGTAATACTTCTACTACTTCATCTTTTCTATTTGTACTGATTTCTTCTAAATCGATGATATTAAAGGATTTGCCTATAATAATTGCTATAATGTTTAATAGACGACTAAGAATATTTAAAATTCCATATTTATCTCCTAAAGATTTTCAAATTAGATTTGTTGCAGTACCTTCAGCGAGGATTTTTTATAATATTGTTAGTTTTAACTAAAGATAAGAATTTTTAAGAGCCTCATCTTTAGTTATTTTTATCTTGCAGAACAATAAAATCTGAAAGTTTAATTCAATCTCCTATTTTATAACTTTTTTCCTTATTTTTCTATAACATTATAATATTTACCTGTACAATCTAAACTTGGACTCTTTTGGCCTTTCCCCTTCAATTGTCTTAAATTCATATGAGTTAGCGCAGTAAGTAAATTTTTAATAAAAAACTTTTATATTAAAAAATGCAAAAATACATACTCCTCCAAAACTATTTGCACTTAAATATCCATATAGTAAAATAATTAGTACAAGTATGCCCTATACAGCATATTTCCTTAACGGGCTTGATATTGTATTCATCATAAAATTGGTATGACCTTAATATCTCACTTAGCTCTTTAATATTTTGATGTTAACAATATAGTGTTAAAACATCCCTACTTTATCGCTATACCTACATATAAGCCAAGAATCCAATTAAAGAACGATTTTCATCAACAGTAGACGAAAGCATGTCAAACAAAAAGAGACTCAATTATTTATTACTTTTTGTATAGATGTAATAAAAGATTATAGGAGAAATATATATGCTAAAAAAAATGAATAGATTTATGTTTGCTTTGCCTACCATTTCTTTTGTTTTTCTTATTTTATTAGGATCATTTTTATTCGTAATACCATTAGATCTATTCTTACCTGAAATACAAAAAAACCCAATAACAGAAGCCCCCCTTATTCTTCAAGCCTTATTAGGGGTATTAGCGGCACCTATATATGAAACAGTAATTTTTCAAGTATTTTTATTTTGGCTATTAAGTTGGATTCCTTACATTAAAAATCGCGATTACCTTATCATTTTAATAGCTTCAATTATATTTGGATTAAATCATCCATATGGAATCACTTATATAGTTGGTACAACGATAATTGGACTTTTATATAACTATGCTTATTGGGTATATAAAAAAAAGAATGAAAAATATCAGGTTACCATGTCTGCTTTTTGGGTTGTTTTTTTGATTCACTTATTACATAATTCTATTGCTTTTATAGCATCAAATTTATAAATATTTTAAAGATAATATAGATTAATGAGTTATGTTTGTACTTGTTAGAGGTAAGAGACACGATATAAGAATTAAAGAGAGGATAATTCGCTAATAATTCTAATAGTCTTGTTTCAGTTTGTTTATTTGAAGAATACAGAGAGAGAGCCCTGTCAGGTAGACAGTATTTTCAAAGTATAGCTAAGCCACCTGAGTCTATATTTGTATGGACTCAGGTTATTTAATTTCTTTTGAAATGTTTGATGGTTATAAAATTGTATATATTTGCGGACTTAACATAGATGAAGAAGTCTTTGTTATATGCATTATCCTAAAAGTTTTACTTTCGCGACATACTTTCCTTCATTTTTCTAACATCCCATCCTCTTCTTCCAATCGTTTAGTCTTAGTACCTGAACCTTTAGGTTTCATTCTACCTAAACATAACCCTTTTGTTTTCCCACGTTCTTCTTCTAGTTCTTTAATACCTAAAGTTTCGAATTATTTCATCCAACGTCTTACAATTGAATAATAAATGTCTATTTCTTTCTTAACAGTTTTATATCTTCTTTTAAGTATAAACTCATTTTCTTTTCCTTTCATTTTGTATAGCAAGTAATTCTAATTTACCCCATAGAAAAATCCCCTCCATAATAAATAGGTTAATGTGTTTTCTTTTTCCTATCTACTATGAGGGGAGAATAGCATACTAAAGATAGCTTCTTTTTTGTAAATGATCTAAGATTCTAGTGCAGTAATTAATTGCTGACGTTCTTTATCTCTAAAAATTTTAATTTCATGTTTAAATTCATAATTTCCTTCTTCAAATCTAACCCATTCCTTACTTGTCCAATATACAACATCTACATTTGCATCTAAAATTACAGAACATATGTCTACTAATTCTTCTTCGTAAAATGGTGCTTCTTTTGCTAGTTCAAAAGCTAGTACTTTTGGATCCTTACTTTTAATTTGAAGTTCCCTTGAAGTTTGCCCTAAATACTGCCATGGGGAATATAGAGATTGCACATGAACATTTCGAGTTTCTTTAAACTGTGATGGAGAATGTATTGTAGCAGCAAATGTAGGTTTGCTCACTCCTATTGTTGTACCTAAAGCAATAGAACTAATAATAAGTTTTTTAATCATTTTTTCAGCCCCTTTAATTATTTTGGATATGCTTCATTTTTATACTACGTTCATGTTCGTGTAAATGAAGATGATTTGACATGATTCATCATTTTTTTCAAAAACTGAATATTAATTAATCGTTATAAATTTACCCAAAACAAAAAAAGTTTCCATAAGGAAACTTTTTTGTTTTGGGTATACATTATATGTATAAAAATTAGTTTTAAAAATATTTACTTATTTGTTGATAAAATTGTATATGGATATTGTTCCTACTATTATCTACACACATCTCATGCAAAGCCTCACTACAACATAAACAAATTCATCTTATGACCGCATTTCTTCTTACGAAATTAAGTGATTGTTTCAATAGTTAGTTTGGGAATTGTAGAATTACTTTCTTTCTCAGCCCTATTATTCTGTTCTTTTGCCTAAAATTCCAATATCCCCATTACTTCTTTTGTAAATAGTTTAAAATCAGTTAAATGTTTTTCAATAATTTGACGAACAATATCTAAATTTACACTTTGATAATCATGAACAGCAATATTACGAAATCCAACCATCGCCTTTAACTTATTTGCTAGCTCTGCGCTAAGTAACCCTGCTGTAACCAATAAATCAAAAGCTTCACGACTAGATTGAGGTAGTCCTAATTTTTTCCCTGCAACAATATGCATTGCTAAATCAATACTCGCTTCACAAGCTCTTTGTATATTTAATATTATTGAATCTTGCTTTGTATAATCCTCTAAATTTTCAGGGTCATTTCCATACACATCTTGGATTCTTTTTATACAACGCTCTATTGTGGAAATTTTATTTAAAATAACCTCATTCTTCATATATTGAACCTCTTTTCTTTATATCATCGAATACTATCTTGCGTTCCTCATTCAATTTTGAATACATTTTTAAAGTTTTCATTTCAAAAATGATTTTCCGTTCTTCATCAGAACAAAATATTGTCTTTCCTGTATGTATAATCTGAGCTTGAAAAACTGTAGAAGCTTCGGATAAATCAACCAAATCAACATCTCTATGAACAATGTTAGCTAACTCCTGTGCTAATAAAAAACGTTCATAATTCCCTAAAGTTGTGTCACTTAAATAAGCTATATCAATATCGCTATCTTCTCGTTCTCTATTCTCAGCCGTTGATCCAAACACAATTATCCAATAGGGATTCACCGTCTCTTGTAATTTTTCTATAATAGCTGTTATCATGCTTTGAAAAATCATCTAATTAATCCCCCTTAGTATACTTGAACTTTATTATATCATAACCAATCATAAATCCTTTAAACGACTACAAATACTTAAACAAAATTAAGCCTTTTTAGTACTTAACTCCTCACAAAATTAGAAGCTTATCTCTTACCTAAAATTATTATAGTTCAGGAGTAGATATATTGTAGCTTTGGATCTTAAATAATTGTTAATAATCCAACACTTTCCTGTTAAATGCCTTTTATATTTTTTTCCTGCAAAAGTAAAAGACTGACAATAACTGTCAGCCTCTTACTTTAACAACTCTAAAGAACTTTAGCCTATTTCACAATATACATTCTAATAGTTTGAGGACATATTGCTCTAACAAAGAATTATATATTAATCCACCTTTAATTTTTCTTTTGCCTTTGTAGGGAGTTCGTCCTTTTTAACTTCTTCCCAAGATTTCACACCTTTTTTCTCAGAGTAATACATACGTAAAAACGCTTCTTTACGAAGGTTTTTTAACGCTGTAAACTCCATTTCTTTCTCTTTACCATCCTTATCAAATCCAGGTAATTTATATTCGTAAGTCGTATCCCCATTTACATTTTTCTCTTTTAATTTTTCACCATCCTTGATAATTTGCACATAATATGTATCTGTACCAAGACGATTTAAATTACACCCCGATAACAACACAGTAAACATAACAAAAACAATACACATAAACACTATTCGTTTCATATTATTCACCTCATATATTTTTTCACAAAAATTATATCCTAATCTATTGGCTGTCAAAATTCATTTCTATTACGCTAACATTACGTTTTTGTAAGGTAGTAAAAACAGCATAAAATTAAAAGGATATGAATTCATATCTCTATTGAATTCATATCCTTTGTTCATATTGAGTAAACTATTTTGCATCATTCTAAATAGAAGGTATTTCTATTATTCTGGGAACATAAAGCTAGAGTCCCCTTCACTATTAGCGGTATCTTCTTGCGGGAATGTAATAGTAGATCCTTCATTTCCCTTATTTCCTTTATTTATTTCTTGTTCCTCAGGAAATACAATGGAAGAATCATTACCTAAGTTTGGTGAAAAACCAAGTTTAGATAAAATGGCCTTTAAGTCAGGTAAAACACCAATTTTATCAGAGATTGGATCGTTAGATTTCGTTCCAGTACTAGGGTCACTTAAAATAGCCCTAATCTGGCTTGGTGTATATACTTTCCCTTGATTATTTTTTGCTATTCCTTGAATTGATGCTGCAGCGCCAGCAATAATAGGCGATGCACTAGATGTTCCAGCAAAACTAGATGTATATAGATTTGTTATAAATTCACTTGGTTTAGCATCTGTAGTATCTACTGCATTCCCCCATCCGTACACATCCACTCTACTACCGTAATTAGAGAAATATGAACGCTTATGAGGAACCCTTGCAGAAGCTGCCCCAACCATAATTGCCCCTGAATCTTTAAAATCAGGACTATTACGATTTAAAACTTGTTTACCATTACGGTCTCTAAATTGATCCAAATCATTTCCGCCGTTTGCACCTGCTTCAATAATAATAATTCCCTTATTTGTTCCCATACGAATTGCATCAAATATATCTGGTTTTACTTCCACAGGAAAATAGTTCTTATCTCCATATCCATCGTAAGTTGCTTGTGCCTCTAGTAAAAGAATATCTCCAGCTTGCATATTGTTAACCGCACTTAAAATAGCATCAGCTGTATTATAATTTCCGTTATCCCTAATCTGGGATACAACCTTTACCTTAGCTTTCGGTGCGATCCCAATTCCACCTATGTTATTATCCTCTGCCGAAACAATGCCTAAGACTGAGGTACCATGATCATGGTGCTCGCTTTTATTCTGTCCAGATATCAATTCAATCTTTTGATTCACTAAATCCTCATGACTAAATAACCACCCATACTCCATATCTACGAAAGTAGTTCCTTTTCCATCTCCACCTTTTATGCTCCAGGCATAAGGTGCATTAATTCCTAATGGTGCTGGTTCAAGGTAACCTTGTCTTGTAAGTCTAGGCTCATCATATGGATTAACAGATAAATTTGGCAAACGCTCTTCTGGTGGCGCCTCTTCTTCCTGTAAATACGCCGTTTCAACAAGAGATGATTTTTCAATTTTTGTAAGTAATGCTTGTAGATCAATATCATCTTGAGTTTCTACAATATAATAGTTTAGCAAATTAGAAGAAATATGATCGGAATCTTTTATTTCTTTACCAAGATTTTTAATTTCTTTAGGATTTAAAGAATTAAAAAGTCGATTTATAGTTACATTTGGATATTTAGCTAAAATTCCAATTAATTCAGGATCTTGTTTTTCTTCTTTAATGAATTTTTCTATTCCATCCTGATATGGTAAATTCGCTTCATTTTTAAATTTCAAAATTAATTGTTTAGTAACTTGCTTATGTACAGTAGAATTCAATTGCTTATTTGAATAATTGTAGGTAGCTGCATAGGCAACTTCTGATTTTTCACTTGGAAGTAGTACACCCACCCCATTAAATGCTGTTAATGCAATTGAAGAAACTAGAATTCCCTTAAAAATTTTCAAAACGTGCACCTCTTTTTATTAATATATACTTATAAAAAAATGTATTTTACCTAATTTCTTTTTATATAAACGTTTTATATGTAGGACTATATTTTCAACTCCATTCATTCTTTAATATTTATTTATACATCATTAATACAACCAATTCATACCAGCCATTTTATTAATTCAGTTGCATAACTGTAACTATTATAGTTACACCTTTGTGGAATAGTCAACCTTAAATGCAATTTTGCATTTACAATCATACATACTTCTATCAACTTACTCCCAATTATTTCAAGAGAAGTTGAACTTCTATCATTTTGAGTAATTGCATATATATAATATAGAACATATAAGGGAGGTTAAAACGTGGTAATCTCAAGACAAGATTCCTGGACTGATGATAACGATTTACTTCTCGCATCAACAGTACTTCAGAATATTCGTAACGGTGGAACACAATTATCTGCATTCAAAGAAGTAGCGAAACTACTAGCTAGAACACCCGCAGCTTGTGGATTTCGTTGGAATTCATATGTGAGAAAACAATACCAAGAAGAAATACAACAAGCAAAACAAGACCGAAAAATGGGAAACAACATTCCCCTCTCCCCATCAGAAAAAGAAAAAAACTCTTTGTCTATTACATTAGATGATATTATTCTCTTTCTACAAAATTATAAAAATGTGAATGAATTGACAAAGTTACAAAATCAAATTGAAGATTTAGAAACAGAGAATCAATCTCTTCTACAACGTATAACTATGTATGAAGAAGAATATCGAATGTTACTGAACCATATCGATAAGACAAGAAATTTAATTGCAGTGGATTAAACAGCATAACTATAATAACTTTCCAGTAGGATTTTCGCCCGTCAAAACCACAATAGATAAAGAATATTCAGACTATTATTAGTAGTAATAAGTAAAATACACATACATAATGTATGTGTATTTTTAATTTGACTATTATTAAAAGAAATATTTAGTCTATGTTACATCTTTTCTAGTATTTCTTGTCTTTCACACCATTTTGTTAGCTTTTCTAATGCTTTTTTAGATAAACGTTTTGTTTTATAATTACAAAACCTAGATAATGTAGACGGAGAAATACTAATTTCATCTGCTATTTCACGAATGCTTACCTTTTTTTCATTGTGTACTTTCAGTATTTGGTCACGGATCTTTTTCTCTATTTGTTCGACTGATTCTACAGTCTTCTTTATTTCTTTAACAACTGTTACTTCCGGTAATTGCTCTTGTGGTTCCTCTATACTCTTCTTTCCTATTACCCTATCCATTGACTGTAGCATTTCTTCAGGTGGTAAAATCGTTATTCCTAAGTTGGTGTAATAATTTTTAAACCAATTACGTTTCCCAATTTGTTGTTCATCCAGTGGATCACTATACTCCCAATGAGAGATTACTTTTTCATTTTCTAAATCCATTAGAACATTTTCTAACTGTTCTCTAATACGATTAGGCTTCCAATCTTTTGGGATATCCATTACTGCTAGCAGTCCTTTGTCCCCACCTATAGAATATGGCTTTTTCAATGATGAATACATTTGTCTAATTCTCCATTGCCATGTTAAGTATCGAATTAACCTTTTATGATATTTGTGTCTATAACTATTGTATTCAAGTGCTTTTTTAGATAATAGGGCTGTTGTATTATTTGATCCATACAAATAATTAGTTAAAAAGCTACCCGGCTTAATACGACAAGATTCAATGCCCATGTATTCGTTAGTAACACTATGTCTCCATAAAACAACTGAATCTAATACAAATAATCTTTTGATAACTTCACGCTTTAATTCTAAACGTTCCCCATCATCATCACGGTCATTTAATACAACGACTTCATTCTCATCATTTAAATAGATAAAAATGCTTGCTAAAGCTGCAATTCTCTTTGCTATCTTAATTTTATCTTCCGCTCTATAGTATTCTTTATTTTTAACAACTGTTTTTGGAATGTTGCACATTTCTAAAACTTGTTCATACGAAAAGTCAATAAAATCATCTGGAGATTTTGCTTCATTAATCCACTGTATTGTGATTGCATCTAAGCAATCTGCCGTTAAATCATCCATATTACTCATTACGTCATCTACAAGGGTATTCCATCGAGCTGCTTCTTCTATATTGGTAAGTCTTAAATCTTCATCTTTGTGTGAAGAAAGTTGAGCTACACCATTAGAAGACCTCGTTTCAATGGGATATTGTAAGACCTTACTTATTTCATCTTCTTCAAATTGATTCTTTGCAATCCCATCTCTTAATTTATAATAAACAGCAGAGTTATTTACCTCGTAATAATCCTCGTGATTCACTATATTTGGCTTATCTATATTTTGATCATTTTCTAATATTAAAGAATTTGTATGTACTACATTTTGAAATTCTTTTTCTATAAATACTTCAATTTCTTTATATATTTCTTCTTTATAAGAGTCAATTTTCGCATAAATTTGTAATAATGTAATTCCGGACTCTTGCTTTTTCTCTAACCAAGATACTAATGCAGTAAATGATGGAGAAGCATGGGGTGATGTGAGTACTTTATTATTATTATTTTCAACATCTTTAAAGTATGCATTCCACTTATTCCATACTAGCTCGTTAGTTTTATAAATTGGCTCAGAGATTAGCAATGCATCTCGAAACATTTGTAATAAGTTATCCACTTTCTTTTCCTCCCTAAACCATGGATCACAATAAAATAATTCTTAGTATAAAAATCTTAACTACTATTATATTTAATTTATTGTAACAGATATTTACAAATTTTTGTTTCTTTCTTTCCTTACATTTATTTCCTTAACTCCTCAACTTGCAACAGTTTGCCCTTTCTCTTACCTATTTCTTTCAACTTGCACACTTTTTGCGCTTTGCTTTCCTTAACTCTTTAACTTGCAACAGTTTGCTCTTTCTCTTACCTATTTTCCCTTACTTACATTCCTTTTGCGCTTTGTTTGCCTTATTTTTCTCAACTTGCAACATGCTGCTCTTTCTTTTCCCTATTTCTACTTACTTGCATTTCTTTTGCGCCTTTCTTTCCTTAACTCTTTAACTTGCAACAGTTTGCTCTTTCTCTTACCTATTTTCCCTTACTTACATTTCTTTTGCGCTTTGCTTTCCTTAACTCTTTAACTTGCAACAGTTTGCTCTTTCTCTTACCTATTTTCCCTTACTTACATTTCTTTTGCGCCTTTCTTTCCTTAACTCTTCAACTTGCAACATGCTGCTCTTTCTTTTCCCTATTTCTACTTACTTGCATTTCTTTTGTGCTTTTCTTTCCTTAACTCTTCAACTTGCAACATGCTGCTCTTTCTTTTCCCTATTTCTACTTACTTGCATTTCTTTTGCGCCTTTCTTTCCTTAACTCTTCAACTTGCAACAGTTTGCTCTTTCTCTTACTTATTTCCCCTTACTTACATTCCTTTTGCGCTTTGTTTGCCTTATTTTTCTCAACTTGCAACATGCTGCTCTTTCTTTTCCCTATTTCTACTTCCTGCATTTCTTTTGCGCCTTTCTTTCCTTAATTCTTCAACTTGCAACACGTTTGCGCTTTATCTTACCTATTTCTAATCAACTTGCAACACGTTTGCGGTATCCTTTCCCTATTTCTTTCAACTTGCAACAGTATAATTTATTTCTCAACCAAATAATTTTTAAAAAAATCATGTCATTTTAAACTTTTTTTAGCTATTTATCTCATATTTTTAATAAGTTACATACATAATATGCAACATGTTTGCGGTATCCTTTCCCTAACTTCCCTACCATTTTCACTATAATCCCTTATATACCAAGGGTTTAGGTGCTTTTCTATTTACTTTTATACATATTACCCAACTTGCAACACGTTTGCGGTATGCATGCCCTTATTTTTCTCACAAGATGCAACACTGTTTGCGGTATCCTTTCCCTACTTTCATTCTATAAATGCCAACAAGTCCTTTTATATCAAGGCTAATTATTACGATTTATTTTTAATGATTGCATTCACTAACTTGCAACACGTTTGCGGTATCCTTTCCCTAACTTCGCTGCCATTTTCACGCTAATCCTTTATATACCAAGGGTTTAGGTGCCTTTTCACTTACTTTTATACATACCACACAACTTGCAACACGTTTGCGGTATCCTTAACACAAAAAAAAATCATGAAATTCTCTTATCCCTTGATAACACTAGCTTCATAAGCTGTTGCAAGTTGCTATTTTTCTTCTTAAAGGAGCAGCTTTCATCATTTTTCGATTTGCTATAATCAAAATTGGTATATTTTATAGTATTTTGGCATATATTTCTGAATTTGTAGAACGGAGGTGAAAAAGATGGGGAAATCATTTGTGATACGTAATCAACGTAGCTTAAATGGGGAAACAACCAATGCTGTGCTAGTAACCATAAAATCTTGGCAAAAATTTGTGGAAACATTTGAGGAGAAATACTACAGCTATAAAGATACATATTTGGAAGATATTCTGCAGCACATGACATACGAAGAACGTACTGCTGATGTAGAAGGCTTTGTCGAAAAAGCTAAACCATCTTTTTCACGTCGCGCAATGTCTACACTTGCAGAAAAAACTGGAAGAAAGCATAAATTATACGGCATTACAAATGCTGATCTCGAAGTATTCTTATATCTGCATAAGAAATGCTTTACTAATGGTGTCATTCCCAATGTAACCATACATATGATGTGGGAAGATTACAAGCAATATAAAGAAGA
>NZ_JXIS01000181.1:0-4045 GCF_000836715.1 Bacillus sp. L_1B0_5
ATTTTTGTAGCCGAATAAGCGCCTATTACAACCCCAAGTATATAAATCAAAGCAGTAATACTTGTATACCAAGGTATTTTCTTTATCATTTTTTTCCCTCCAGATATGTTAGGTAATTTTTTTGGATTAAAAACTTTACATATATCCCTAAATAAACAACATCAATTAAGGCACTTAAACTTAAAGTTAAAATTGAATTCATATAAAAAATTGAAATCAAAATTAGGATAGTAAGTTTTATATTTGAAAAAATAAACAAATATAGGCTCGCAATGAATTTTCTTGGGCTCAACATAAGATGTATAAGCAAAGTTCCCAGGCTAAGTGATCCAAATATTAAATATATCGAATAATAAAGTACCAGCCTTGAATCTAAAAATGATCCTATAACTACATTAAATCCAGCCAATATTATAATCAGTATGAACATAGAAATACCGAACGGTATTAATATATGCCAGCTGGAAGGTATAGGGAAATATTGAAGTTTACGATGCTCTGCCAATTTTCCTATTGATGATTTAAGGATAGGGAAAAGTACTATCACGGGTAATGAAACGGATGTTAGAGTGAGTATCAACATCTTAATAAAATTAATTGAAATATCCTGCATAGGCCATATAGCTATATATGACATTACTGTAACAACAAGAATCTCTATAACTATACTTAAAATACTTATTCTACCGATTACTATTGAGCAATATAACAGCTTTGGCCCTTTACATCTTTTAGCAATTAAAGAAGCTATGCGTTCGTTCCATGCTGTACTAGAATTTGAATACATTCTCTTTTTTTGTATCCTATAGATCATTAGAAACATAATTAGAGAAAAAGTAATCCAGATACCTACAAACACTAAGTTTTGAAACAAATTTAATTTACCTAATATCGCCCAAATCGGATAGGAGAATAAAGAAATTACTCCATTTAGTTGTGAAGGTATTGAATTAATAGATGTTAAGAATGTCATTCCTGCAAATATGTATATACACAATAAAACTACACAGACTTGTAAATTTAACGCTTTAGTTTTGAGGTTCAATAAAATTCCTATTAAAGAAGGAAGTAATGGAAAAACCAAAAACGAAAGTAAAGACAAATATAAAGAACTATTTAAAATACCCTTGTTTGAAATAATAGCTAGTACAACAGGTATTATGCAGATCATATTAAATAGGTAACCTCTAAAAAGGCCCATAAGAATTCTTATATTTATTAGATCTGTAATATATAAAGGGAATGCAAGCAGGGCTTTAACTTCATCAATACTAGAGGTATTTGTTAAAGAACCTACTCCTAAAGAATTAAAAATGAACAGGCTGAATATTAGTATAAAGATAAATGGAATTATTAGATTTGGATTTTGCAAGGTAGCGGTGTCATAATTTTTATTTAGGTATAGGTATATAGGTATCAAATATAATAAGGTTGATACGCCAAGAAAGACTCTTCCCAATACAGTTTTTGGAAGAATCCCTTGAGCACGAAAATCTCCCAGCATAAAAAGGGATAATACCTTTTTATATACCGGGAGATTCATCTTAATATTCAACTATTACCAACCTACTACTGCTCCTGTACCTGCAACAGCAATAACACCTTGAATTGTAGCAACAAATGGTGCTAGGAATGGATATGCAACAGCTGCATACCAAACTCCACCAGAAGCAATTAAACCAGCAATTGCAAGTGCTACGCTTTTCTCTACACCTAGAGTACCAACTAATAATCCACTAACTTTTTCTAATAACATAATATCACTCCGTTACTTAAATTTTACCAACCTACAGTTGCTGTAGTACCAGCTACTGCTAAAATACCACGTAAAGTTAAAACGAATGGTGCTAATACAGGCCATGCTGCAGCTACTGCTGCTGCTCCTGCTGAACCTAACATTGCTACAACTGCTAAAGACGTCCCATGGTCAAGACCAATGTTTGCAACTAAATGCCCTACAAATTTATCCATTTTTATTCCCCCAGAATTTTTTATTATTGTGAATTTCCTTCTCACAAGTAAAAATTTAACACAGAAATTTAAAATCGGGTATATTCTAATTTCTTTAGAATTAGATATTAATATGTAATATTTCTTAAGGGTTAATTAGTAGCATATATCCTTTTTTATTTGCAGTTCTGAGAATACCTGGACTTTTTGGGTTTTTTTCGATCTTATTTCTTAGATTTTTTATATGCACATACAAACTAGTAATCGTTGATAATTCAAGTTTTTCCATTAAGACATCTGTTTCAATTACTTTATTGAGGTTTTTATAGAGGAATAATAGAATCTTTGTTTCTAAGTTTGTTAACGGGATTTTTTCTCCATTTTTCACAATGCAAAGATCAAAAACATCAAACTTCACCTCATCGTTTAGGTACAGATCTAACGAATTTTTATCATTTTTTATTTCATTTTGTGGCTTATTTGAGTTTATGTTCCCAATAGATAATAAAGGGTTTGATAAGTAAATCACTGCCTGTTGAACTTTTAAAATCTCTTCTGGATTTTGATATTTCGTATCAACTAATAGTACAGTATTCCTAGAAATTTTTTTAAAATGAATCCAATCAATCTCATCTTCTCCCTGAAATGATTGGATATCGATTATAAATGCAAAGCTATCACTTCGTGCAGTATAAGTGTACGCATCGTCAAATTCAAATGTACTCTTAATAACTTTCATTTTAACTTTAGTATTTTTCAATAGTTCATCCAATAAAGAAATCAGTAACTCGCACTGAGATACTACTAACAAATTCACAAAATCCCCACCTGTGTAATAAATTTCGTAGGTTAAATTAATTATTTTAATATAATATTTTTTGTTTTCTAAATAATTATATTTAATCTTAGATTATTAATCTAAAAACACGGTTACCCTATTTTTTTCGACAAATAACGTAATTTTCAGAAAAAAATAAAACCTATTCCTTATCCATACCCCTTGAATATATGTTATTTTTACCATTTTAAACATAAATATCGCTATTAGTAAACAATATTTTCATTTAAATATTTTTCGACAAAAAAATTTAAAGAATTTAACATTTTTTATCAAAAAATATATTAAAATATTTTAATTATTGTGGTAGTATGCAATTGAGTGTACTATCTGGTACATATTGCCTAAAGGGGGATTTTATATAATATAAGATTTTTTTGAAAACCTTACTGGATTTTAATCCAATATTAATTAAAAGGAGAAAAACATGAAAAATAATCCATTGCAAGAAACTACTAATTCAACAGAAATAATTGACGAAAAACCTACATTGCTTAGTACCATTTTATCTCCATTACAAAATTTCGAAAAACTCAAACAAAAACCAATTATAGCTTTACCGCTGATAATAATTTGCTTGTTACAAATTATCGGAACTGTTATCACAGCTTTTGCTCTTGATACTTCTGTTCTACTTCAGGGGAATGTCCCAGAAGGTACTGAAGATTTTATCATCACTTTCTCAAGAGTAACATCGATAATAGGTGGAGTAATTGCTCCTCTAATTTATTTACTTCTATCATCAAGTGTCCAATTGTTTTTCTCAAAATTTACTGATTCAGATGTAACCTTTAAACAATTATTATCATTAAATATCCATATAATGCTTATACCTATAATTTCTCTTTGGATTAATGGTTTATTTAAATTTTTTGTTGATGGATCTACCCCTTTCTACATTACTAGTTTAGGAGGATTCGTTGAACCTAACGGTTCTCTATTTGGTCTATTAAACGGTATTGAGATTTTTGCAATTTGGCATTTTATTCTTAGAGCAAAAGGGTTGCAAATCGTTGCAAAACTTCCAAAGGCATACTCGTGGATTATTGCATTTATTTTCTTTGCTGTTTTATTAATTTTTAATATCATTAACGGATCAATGTTGGAAACAATTAAATAACAATTATATTAAGCGCTTACATATAAGCGCTTAAATACACTATTTAACCTTTATTAATATAGTAAGTCCAAATCTAATAAAATTAGTATTTCCATTAAAGTTTATATAGTCTTGATGGTGTTGCAAAACTCATAAAT
>NZ_JXIS01000182.1:0-2333 GCF_000836715.1 Bacillus sp. L_1B0_5
CTTTCGCAAAATAAAGCAATTCAAAAATTAAAGTATGGTGAATCTTATGTAAATATGGCTTCTACTATAAAACCACTCACTATTTTAATTGGATTAAACGAAAAGCTTTTCCAACCCGAAGATACTTATTTAGATAAAGGGACTTTTCAGTATGATAATCAAAATAACATTACGAATGCACCTGGAACGCCAACAGGTGAGATTACACCGAGGCAGGCTATCATTAATTCATCTAACACATTTATGACAGCAAAAGTAGCTCTGCCCTTATTTAACCAAAATAATGGAAATATAGAAAAAGTGGCACATATATGGACAGATTATTTAATGCAATTTGGCCTACGTTCTAAAACCGGGATTGATTTGCCCTTTGAAGAAGACGGACAATACGAATTGCATCCATCTAATAAGTTTGAAAATGGAATCTCCGCTTTATTAAACGCCTCTTGGGGAGGAAATGAAGTGCATACCCCTCTTCAACTCGCTCAATATGCAGCAACTTTGGCAAGTAAAGGTGATAAATATAAACCTCAAACTGTAAGTGCAATTATTAGTCCGGACGGTAAGGAAGCAAAAAAGTTTAAACCAATTTTAGAAAGTTCAAATCGTTACCCGATGAACTTTTTGAGTGTCGTGCAAGGTGGAATGAGTCAAAATATAGAGGAAATTAAAAAGTTGCCCTTTGACGTCGCAGGTAAAACAGGTATTACAGGTTTTCCGAATGAGCAAGAAAGAATGATAAATCATTCTCTTTTCATTGCATATGCTCCTACCGAAGATCCACAAATCGCCATTTCTGTCGTTATTCCTGGTAGTAATTCAGAAAAAAACATCGCTGCTCTCGTTACAGCAGAAGTTTTAGAGTTCTGGCATACACTTCAAAAAGAGAATAAAAACAAAGAGGAAGGTTCATTAAAGTGAACCTTCCTCTTTTACCATATAGAATCTATATTTATTATTTTCCATTCACCATTATCATTTTTTTCGAACATAAATGAATACTTAATATCAGTTAAAACATACTCTTTTTGTACGTATCCAGTATTGCCATTAATTGTCGATATTTTTATATATCCATCATTTTGCACTTTTTCTGGAATCCAAGCTTTTACCATTTCATTAGATACTTCATATAAAACTTTTGATTCTCGTTTTGGTTCAGCTAAAATTTTCGTTTTATTTCCAGTAACCGTTGCATATATAAAATGCGCTTGCTTTGGTTGGTTACTTTCTGTCATTCCACTTGGCACTTTGTATACTTTTTTTGTATCATTTACAAATTCTCCCCCCATTGCAAGGGCAACTTGCAACTCATGAAAGATATCTTCATCAAACTTCAATTCATCCTTCTTATAACTCTTCCCTTTAAATAGAACTTCATCATTTAACGCTTTATACAGGTCATTTTCATTTTTTGAATTTGTGCTTTGATATAAATCATTCATAAATTGTCTTAATGATGGATCTTGAGCAGATTCATCTTTTGTTTTAGGCTTAATTTGAGTACTACTTTGTACCGGTGATTTATTATCATCAAGCCAAGGTTGTTGAACAATGAAAAATAACATTGTACAAACCAAAACAACTACAACAGGTAACACTTTTTTACGAAATGGTCTTTTATATTTTACGAAATCCACTTCATTATTTTCGTATATAGACTGCTTTATTTTAGAAATAAATTCTTCTTCATCTTTACGATTCTCCATTGGACCTTTTTTTATTTTTCTATACCAGTCAGGATTTTGTTTATTGTTCATCATTACTACCCTCCCCTATTAATTTTGAAACCTTACTTCTTGCTCTACTTAATCTCGATTTTACAGTTCCAATGGATACTCCTAATGTTTCAGCCATTTCTTCATATGATAATTCATATTTTGCGTCCAATATAATTATTTCACGGTGCTTTTTAGGTAGTTTTAATACAACCTTCCACACATCATTCATTTCTTCTTGCTTAAAAAATTCTTGTTCTGCTGACAGGGATTGCTTATCGTCACTAAAAAATCCTATTAAAGATATCCTTTTAAAATAAGAGGATTTCAAATAGTTTATTGCCGTATTTCTTGTGATTTTTAATATCCACGTTTTAATAGATGACTCCTTTCGAAATGAATTCCAATTTTTAAACACCTTTATAAATACATCTTGCGTGATATCATCTGATAAGTGTGGATTTTTCGTAATAATAAATGAATAATTCCATACATCTTGCCAATAGTCTTTTATAACATAGTCCAGCTCATCATGATTACACTTTTCAATAAACGTCTGTTCCATTTTCACACCTCAAACTTATTTGAATAAACATAAAAACCGCCCTCACTTTT
>NZ_JXIS01000183.1:0-2649 GCF_000836715.1 Bacillus sp. L_1B0_5
CTGTTTGATTTTATCTTCTGGACCACCTACATAAAAGCGAACACGCTCGTTTTCTCCCTCTGGACGATACATCGTCATGCGGTACCAATCGCGCCCTTTTAACAGGCGTTCTAAAGGTTTTCGGCCCGAACCATGTACATGCCGAATCATTTGCCCTAGTTTATCTGGTGTGACTTCATCATCTATGTGTGGAATGAATAATACGTATCGATACCGCTTCTTTTCTAGGTATAAATAGATGCCATGTAAGACAATTCGTATGACAATTCCTAACAGGATCAATAAGGCAAACCCGCGAAACACACCGACTACAGTTGGCACCAGCTTCATCAATTCTGTGAGGATTTTTTCTTTAGAAAACCAGACAAATGCGACAGCTCCTATACCTAAAAGCATTTTCCAGTTCTTTTCTATGAAGTTTTCAATTTCTTTGTCGAGCTTGCTGTGCGCCACTTCTTCACTTCCTTTCTATCCTTGAAATGGCCTTATGCAAGGGCTACTAGTTTTTCACGATGCTTTTGTGTTCGTTCTTCAGCGGCTAGTTGAATCAAGATTTGAGGTTGCATGATCCCGTTTTGAGGTTTGTTAATTTGATCTAAGAGTGTTTTATAGTTGAAGAGTTCTTGTTTCACTTGTTCAATATCTAATTCACCATTTATCATTACTTGTTCTTTCCAGAACGTTTCCCAGCAATCATGACGGTTGTTCGTATGCATCCGCTTTTCCACCTTTCCATTCAAAGTAATATTGTTGGAGAACCACTTTTTCTTCATAACCTCAGTAATTCCGATGTTTTCATAAACAGCTCATTTATAGATTTTGTTTTTTCTTCTGCAATTGGATAAAGTGTATTTAAAATATCTCTACAAATTGTTTCGATACCTTCTAATTCTTTTTGACTTTCTAATCTATCGCTTTTCCCGTTCATGAATTTTGTAGCAATTAAATCAATTCTCATTTCTAATTGTTCTAATACCTTATCTGCAACGGTCTTTTCGTTTTGCATCATTATATTTCCCCCTCTCGTTTTCAGATTGTTTTTGTGAAGAATGCTCTTAGAAAAAGCACTCTTCACTCCTTTAAGGTTGTTTATTTATAAAATTTATGAGCTTTAGAATAGGGGTCTAGCGTGACTAAGAGAGAAGAGAAAATCATGCTCTTTCCCATTCTTCCCGTCCATTCTTGTGTACGATTATTTGTTGAAGGTGTATGTGTTTTATGTGGAACTCAACCTATATAAAACCCACGTTTACTTCGCATATGCTTAATTGGTTTCATAAGAAAACCTCCTGTATTGTTTTATCTTTCTATATCGTTAAATAGAAATATTGTATAGTTTTAAGCGATGAGTGGGTCTAATTCTAAATAAACATCAAATCTGTGCAATAACTCTTCTGGTATCGCTTGAAAACTCACAAAAACTCTTACATTCAGTTCCTCTAGTTCTTCTAAAAGATCGACGAATCCCTCTGGATTATTGGAATACAACCTTAATCCTTCATCTATGACAACGACATCCGATTGTTTGCATGTTTCTATTTCGGTTTTACTTAGAAAAGAATCTTTTGATGTAAAGGTGATAATGTGAGCACCCATTTTTTCGTATTCTTTATACTCTCCCTCCCCATCTAAGACAGTCGCTTGTTGATGATCCGCCATGACAAGGGTAAGAAGTTGCTTCATTAAACCTGTTTTTCCTTTTCCTGTTCCACCTCGTACCAGGATATTTCTATTTTCTTTTTCAAATACAAATTGAGGATTCATTTTGTTCCCTTGATTCCCTATAACAATGGAATTTGACTTACTCATGTCATACCATTTTGGTTTTCTAAATGCTGGGATTTGTGCACTTCTTCCAATAAATGTTCCACACATAGCAATCTCACCTTCCCATTCGTATCAGTTTTTTATAGAGCTACTAAATCTAATTCCTCTAAATCTGTAGAAAGAATCTTAATTTCTTGTTGGTGTTCTTGAAACAGAACATGTTGGATATTTTTTCGCAACTGAAACCCATCTTCAGGTAATGCTAGCAAATACGACTTTTTGTATTTGGTCCCATCCATCTGATAATGTACATCTAATATGCACATTGAATCCCGCCCTCCCTTATCAGTTGAGAGTGTTTTACAATTCTTGATTCTTACGTTTTCTATATGCGTAAACAGCTAGGATGCTACCAAGAACGACAAATGTAATACCAATCCATTTCCAATATGGATTTTCAGCTTTTCCGCCTGTTGTTGGTAAATGGCTTTCTACTTTCTTAGGTTGTTCTTTCATCGATTGTGGTTGTTTTACAATGTTTTGTGGTTTCTCTGGTGTTGGTACAGGCTTTTCAATGACCTGTGGTGTTTGTGGTTTCTCTGGTTGTGGTTTTGGTTGTTCTGGCTGTGGTTGTTCCGGTTTCTCTGGTTGTGGCGTTTCTGGTGTTGGTGGAACTTCTTTCTTCTGATCTGCTACAACATGTTTGATGATCTCACCATCTGTTTTAATTTCAAAAGAGAATGTTTCTTCATTGATTACATATCCCTCTGGTGCGAATGTCTCTTTATATGTGTATTTACCAGCTGGTAATTTCTCAAACTTTGCAATGCCTTGTTCGTTTGTTTTTCCTTTTACAACTTCCTGGCCTTGCTCGTTATAGAT
>NZ_JXIS01000184.1:0-6399 GCF_000836715.1 Bacillus sp. L_1B0_5
TCATTTAGCTTTTTTGCACCAGAACCCGTTTTGATGATCCTACAGGAATCCTTCCTATTTCTTGAAGGTAATCAACCATTCTATCTTTTAAGGAGAATGTCGCACGTCTGGTTATACTATCATCTCTTTTATCAATTTTTTTGGTCAGGATAGCACCATATTTTGAAAAACGATTAAGTTTTGTAAACACACTATCCTCAGAAAAATCTCTACCTTCAAATGCACTATAAAGCTGAGTAATTTGTCGTGTAGTAAGATGCCTTTTGTAATATAAAAATGTGAATACAAATAAATCAGCCTCTTTTAAACGAAAAGATTTCTGTGTGCCTTTACTTGTATATTTATACGTTTTACTTTTCGTTATATGCAACTCCATAATTCGAATTTATATTCAATAAATAACAACCATTTCTATATATCTTATTACAGCAAAATTTTGTTGTAAATTATTAAAATTTTAAACTGAATTTACGCTAATCTAGATACTAAAACTCGTACGCTGAAGTTTGGATTACTTCTCTACCTTCAAATTCGCTAAAAACATTGATTTAAATAGTCTTTTGGTTCTTTTAAAATTGTTCGGACGGAAGACATGTTTTAACCGAACAATTTATTAAAGGGTAAAGTATACGAATAGAATTGTTAGGACGGCCTAACAATTTATTTAAACTATCACATTATGTAATGCCATGTTACACATACAGAAAATATAATAGATTATTCACTGTAGCATTGTAGATTCTTTTTGTAATCGGTTGTGATTTTAATAAAAAAAGCAGGTCATTTAGACCTGCTTTTTTAACGTTTTTTAAATGGATTTGAAGTTTTAAGAGTGCTAATAATATTCTCTTCTTCTTGTTGATTTTGTGTTGAAGTAGCTTCACTAGTCTGACGTTTAAATGCAGAGTTTTTACCACCACTGAATCTTGATGCCCCGCCAAATCCTTGGTTTTTATTATAAGGATTGAATGTGTTTTTTTGAACACGATTTGTTGCAAAAGAAATATCTACTTTTTCTTCGTCCTGTTTACGTTGAGCTTCTGCTCTTAATTGCTCTTGTTTTTCAGCCAACTCTTTTCCTTCTCGCGCAAGAGATATATAGCGTTTAGGCATTGTCATACCAGCAAATATAGTGTAGCAAACCGCATATTCATTATCCCAAATTGGATCTCCAAATTTACCAGCGATTTCATCTAATCGTTTATACTCTCCTAAGGTATTACGAATTCTATTTTCCGTATTAACATCTTTGAAGAAGTCTGCGTTAGAAGGTCTTAAAACGAAACCACCATACATTGTTGCTGTTTCAAATTGATGTTCCGCTGAGAAGAATCCCTCATCTAAGCTTCGTTTAATACTATTTTCAAGTGAATGTAAATCGAATTTAGCAATTCTCGCTTTTCCAATTGTTAAGAAACGTCCTGGAATACTTAATAGTTTTATTAAATCCGATGGGTCATATGTAACGTTATCAGAACCATAGTTCTCTGGGATTATGTTTATTTCATGTAAAGTACTCACTACATTATCGTTCGCAACTTCTTTCCAGTTTACATATCTGTTTTTCAGATCTTTCGTGCCTTTTTGTGACTCAATTATACGTTGCATTTGCGTATTATCATTAACAATTACATTTGCTAAAGGCTTTATATCAGAATTTCCAAATAATCTGTCTTGCTCTCTCATAAATTCATCAATTTCACTTAGTAATACAAGTGCATTGTTAATTTCATCAGGATCACCGGATGGTAAAGAAATAAGCATAGATACTGGACAAGGGAAAAACTGTTCACGAATTAATTGTAAAACAAGTGAACCCCAACCTGTTCCAACGCCACCACCAGCTCCAAGACAAATTAAGAATTGGTCTACAATTACTTCTCCCTCTTCATTTGTAAACTTTCGACCGAGCTCTTGGGCTAATTTATCAAGGTATCCATTAGCATTAGGATTAGTTTCAGGGTCAAATAAGTCAGTAACTACAGAAGGTGTACGTGCAGCCCCCTTTAAACCGTCAAAATGAATACGATCTTCTTTAATAATATTTTGTAAATGCATCATATCTGACTCTGCAAAGTTAACAGCTAATGTCGGATAGCAAGTAGTTCCATTGGAAAACTTGTAACCTGCGAATAAATCAGCCTCTTTATTACCTTTTTGACCAGAACCAATAACTCCCCATCGTATACTAATATCATTTACACTATGGTTAGTTGAATGGATATGTTCTAGTTCATTACTGTTTAATAACATATAAAATTCCTCCCCTATACTTATAAATTACGCATTTCCATTGCTTTTTGTTTAAAACACTCTACTATTTCTACACCTAAATCCGATAAGGTATAAATCTTAGACCTTCCTACCCTAGTTTCATCAATATATCCTGCACAATAAAAACTATTTACGGTTGCAAAAACAGTCGGTTTACTTAGCTGTATCATTTCTGCCACAGCCGTTTTATTCAGCATTTGCGCTTCACCATTTTCATTGATAAATGCCATTAATACTTGATAGGCACAATCATCATTACCAATTCTTTCTGCAATTTCTGCAATGTTTAACGTATAAAAGTGATCCCTATTCATTGTTTAACTCCCATCTGTTTAATTAATTCTTGAGAGTGGAAAAATTCACCTAACCTATTTATATCACACTGGGAATGGTATGTAAACTGAAAGTTAAACTTAAATTTAAACTGTTATTTAAACCTTAAGCCGCACTAGATATACATATATCTTTCTATAACCCCCAGAAATTTAAACCTAAAATTAAATTTAAATTTAAACCGTTATTTATTTTTATTAAAATTCTTCTATATTTATATAAACTTAATGTCTAAATTTAATAATTGTATAGATTCATAGGTATTAAAAATAACATCTTTAAAATTATTAAAATAAAAAAGTAGCAAGTCCATTTTTAGACTTGCTACTTAAATAAACCAAACTTAGAATCTAGTTCAAAGTTTACTTTCCAAATATTTTTTGTAAGAATGATTTTTTTGATTCTGTCACAATTCGTTCTTGACGTTCTTTTCTTTTTTCTTGAATTAAAGTATCTATAAGATCCTGATTTCTACGTGCCACGATTTGCTCAAGTTCTTGTTTCTCGGTCTTCAGCTCATGCATTTGTTTTACCATTTCCACTTGTAGTTTGATACTTTGATCCAACTTTTCAGTCAAATCTTGAATTAATTCTGTTTGATATTCTACTTTTTTCTCTAGGTTTGTTTTAACCTGGTGTTCTTCTAATGCTACTGGTAGCTCGTCACCATTTAACCAAGAGCGAACTTTCTTATAGCTCCAATTTTGTTCTTGGATCTTCTTCTTAATAGATATAAACTTATTAATGTCATCTTCCGTGTAGCGACGATGCCCACCATTAGTTCTATTTATTTGTAGATTAAACTCTTCCTCGTAAACTCTTAATAAGTCATTCGAAAGCCCAGTAAGTTCAGATACTTCTTTCATTTTATACTCATTTTGTTCTTCGTTTGTTTTACTCTCACTCATAGAAACAACACCTCCTTACAACCGAAAAACTTAGAAAATCTCTTCCATGTTATATTCTACATAGAATGGGCATTATCTTCCTATAGATTACTCTACCATAGAAAAACTAGAAAATCTTAATATAATTTCACTAAAAATCTAGTATTTTTATGTCTATAGATTACATTGTTCATCTATAGTATTCTACATTCTAATATTCATTCTACTTTTATATATCTTCTATATGGTTATTTAGCAAAACTTAGATAAGATTAAATGAAGAAAAATATTGATTTATCAAGGTTTTTTGGAAAGTTAGAATGAACTTATGCTAATTTATGTTCCAACTTACTAAATTGAACTTACCGGTTATTTCTTCAAGTTTTTATTCTTAAATTGTACTCTCGTCCACTAAAAATAATTTCCCTTGAGTATTGTAAAATTGTGGAAAACGAATAGGAAAATATATCTATACATTTAAATTAATTAAAACATAGTACAAAATTTAGCTATTAATAGAAAATATATAGAGTTATTTTTTTGTATATATAGTGATTCATAGGCGGCAACAATAAATATGAACTGTATAATAAGAACCAAGTGACCTAAACAATATGCTATTAAGCTACAAACAACTCTTGTATTTGCACTTAAATGAACACCTATTTTCTTACTAAGTTTTTAATTCTACATAAATATTTTTATTTAAAATTAGAATGCGCATATCGTTACAAAAGCCTTTTAAATAAAGGGTTTTATTAAAGTTCGAATTAACTTATTCTAGATTTAAATCTAACTTGTTTTAATTCGTGTTTATATCTCATTTTAACTTTTATTCCAGTAATGTTTTTTGTTTTGATTTAAAAGTCATATTCATCGTGCAAAAAAAGAGAAAATCAGTTTAATGCGGTATATATTTATGGATTCTTGAATTTATAAAATTAGAATTAATATGTTCTAGTATTGTTTCTGTGTTTTTGTTGATAGTTTTGTTATATCATTTCTATGTTTTTTTCTTTGTTTGATATGCTAATTTATGTTGAATTAGAATTGTAATTATTGCTCATAATCATTGTTATAAAAGGGGGGTTATTAATATTTGAATACACTTTATCTAGTTTTAAAACCATTTTATAATAATTTTTATGTTCTACATATAGTTCGATATATTGAAAGGTTTGTCTATAAATGAGATTAAAAAACTAGAAAGCTTTTTTTCGAAAATAGAACTATAGAATAACTGTATTAAACTTTAAATTGTTATATAAAAAAAAGACGATTTTATAAAAAATCGTCTTGCAAGTACCAAAAAATGCATATATGATTACATTAAAATGCGCCAAATCTTAGCTATAGTTATAGTTTTGCCGCAATTGACTAAAAATAAACATAAAAAAGCAAAAAAAAGATCTTTCAGCTTGATGAAATAGCGTCAACTATTTCATCGAGGTTAATCTCTAGGAACCCACGAAACTCTTATTGATTGAAAGTTAAACTTACAATGTTACCTAGATTAAACTTTAGCTTCAAAACCTTTTTTGATTTGTATAAATTTATAAGATAATTTTACTTGATCTTATAAATTTGTGCAACTGAAAAAGGCGATTTTCTTGTGTATTTTGAGCATTGTTTATCTAGAAATATACAAAAATCATCTAGATTTGAGAAGATTTTTGTATATGTGATATTACAGTGTCTTTTTTTGTGCTCTTTTCGGAAGGAGTCATTTTAAACAATGAGTACACATTTAAATTTTTCTCAGCAGAATTTTAAAGTCCATGGAGTTAAGTTTTTTGATGAACTTTTTAATATTATAAAACTCGAAAATGAACGCAAAGAATTACCATCCTCAGCATTAGCGACTTATATCATGCTTCACTTTGAATGCAATGATATAGGAATGCTACCACGTGAATTTCAAATAATGGATCTTGCTAAAAAAAGTGGGATTCCCTACACAACAATTTATACAGGATTTCAAGTTTGCTTGGAGCGTAAGCTCGTAAGAGAAATACCTGTTGGAAATCGTACTGTTTATGAAATTGTAGATTATGCATTATACAACCACACTGCTGCAGAAACTACAGATATGATAAATATATCGTTATCGTATTTCCGTATTCCATTTTATTTAATTCAAACAACTATACTAAGTAGCCTTGTAAAGGCTCGAGATAATAGAGGAATTATGATTCTTTTAGAATTAATCAACACATTTTCGAGAAAAATTGGTATGGAACATTATAAGCACAAGATTGAAGATTTCGAGATTACGAGAAAAATGGCTTTTCTAAAGGAAAAGTTGAATCGTAATGCAAAGAAAGTGCGACAATACATAGAGATTGTAAAGCCTATAAAATTTAATGCAGTAGATCCTAAAGATAAGAAATCAAGTGAGTCTCGTATTACACGTGTTAGAAGGCAGGTACAACAAGTTATTATTGAAAAGTTTAATGTCATTTTTTCTTCGAATTGTGTTATTGAAAATGATAAAAAAGAATTACATAGACCTATAGCGAAGTGTAGAAAAGAAGCAGTATCTCGTTTGAAACATATGGGACAAGCGTTAAGAAAAAAAGATAAAGAAAATATAATGACTGCATTTAGACAAGAAATTGTTGATATCGAAATCTATTTACCAACAAAACAAAAACAAAATGAATTATTAATATATGCAATGACTCATGCATTAGATCAAGTTGAAAGTTGTACAAAAGATCAAGAAATATTCTCTATCCCAGCATTTATGCGAGTTCAGTTTAGAGAAGCCTGGACACATTTTGCTGAGAAAAGTTTGTCAGAAGAAGAAAGTATCGAGGGTTCTGGTGCAAAAAAGCTAAATGATTTGAAAATATTCTTTCAAACTTGGCCATACTGGTATTACTACTTAAAAAAGGTGCGTGAT
>NZ_JXIS01000185.1:0-4734 GCF_000836715.1 Bacillus sp. L_1B0_5
ATCTGTCCGAACAGGAACCGACACTTGCTGGATCACCTCCTTATCCTCTGGTCCGCTATTATCTGCTTTCATGCGGCTTAATTTGTATTTCACTTTAAAAATTACGTTTGCTTCTTTATCTGTGACCTCATCTACTTTTAATACAGTTACGTATAGAAAATTGGAATCCCATTGTATACTTGCAAAATCCAAACCAACTTGTGGGTCAAGTGCTTTCGGTATATAGAGTTGTAAGCGCTCTGAACGCTTCTTCTTGCCTTCATCCCCTCTTTGCCAAGTAAAGTATTCTTTTGCAAATCCGCGCGCAAATTCAATCGCTTCTGGACGTGAGGCAAGGTTTTGTTTTTGCGTCACTTCTTTTGGAATGGTACTGGCTTTGGCTTGTGTATCTCCCTTTCCTTTTACTACAGTTGTGATGGATACAATCAGCATCCAACAAAATAGGAGCCAAAAGGCCCATTTCCCAATTAAGCGGCCTTTATAGGAAGGAAGCCTTGTGGCTTTCCTTGCCTTCCCTTGTTTACTTTCAAATGTTTTTGCAAACCACTGTTTCACCTTTTGAAGCATATTCATCCCCCTTTCAATTTCGGTACTGGCGTAAAGATCGTTCGTAGCAATCACGAGCGAATGAAGCCATGCCAACCGCGGTTGATTCATCTTTTATTTCGTTTCTTGCATAATTGATAAAATTATTAAGTTTCGTTTGACTGCCTGTGATATAGGGGAATCTAGCATGGACCACATACCGTTTGTCTCCATCCCTCCCCACTTCAAAGGACGCCCCATCTGTAGCCCGAAATTCTCTTACAAAATCCAAACCTTCCAATTCGTCCATCATGCACTCTCCCTTTCTCTTAAAGCTGCAAGGAACTTTTGTGCCTTTTCTTTGAACATCCACCCTTTGTCTATCCTTGCTTGCTCGAACATGTCATAACAGCTGATTTCACGCTCGATTTCTAACATGGCTTTTTCTTTTGTAAGCTCTACTCCATCACACTTCCATTCCAATTCATCTGTATTTAATCCAATTTCTATTTCGATAATTTTTCCGTTTTCCATCAGATAAAACTTCTGCATATATACATCTGTTTGAGACAAACAAATCTCTTGTACTTCCTCACAACCCATTCCCTCATAGATTTCCACTAGAAATTGAGCTTCAACTTCTCCCACATTTCCTCTTTCATAGGTGTTTTTATGTGTAAACATTGTCTATCTCCCCCTCATCTTTTTTACTCCTTATCTATCCAAAGGTGATGATCCGCCAACTTAGATGCAATATCCGCCATTTCATTCGGAAAAACTACTTTTATGAAAAGAATCATCCATGCTAAGAAACAGAAAATGAACATCTCCCATTTTTTTGTGTAAATTGCATACCCTATTAACACAAACATGACGATACTGATAACAAAACCTACCAAAATGGGATTTCCATATGAAGATATTAGACTAGGATTTGGCACTTTTTAGCCCCCCTTGTGATCGACCATCTTCCATATTCCCACTACGACTAGAAAGAAAAGCAAGACACCTTCCCATCCTTGCGTATAGTAAATTTCCACCACTTTACTTTTCACCGCTTCCCAGGCTTCTCGTGATCCTGGTGCTCTTTCAAATAACCAATCTGAAAAGACAACTAACAGAAAAATACTGGCGCTTATCGATAAAATAAACCGAAACACATTTTTACAGCCTCACTTTCTTCTCCGAATTCTGAATATTGCGATAAATGTTACCGAATGGGTCTTGCAATATATCTTGAAACAGTGTGATAAACACTGGTATTTCTGGACTACTTATCCCTTTTAAATAGCGAATCAATTCTTTTTCTCTACTTTCACTACCCGCGATAAATACCAGGCGCCATTGCAATATTTCATAACTCATACCAATATGCGTCCGATAATCTGCTGCTTTTCCTTCTTGTGCCATGAAATCGTTATAACGGATAATCTTTTTTTCTAATACTTCTTTTGATCCGTAAGACCGTTCCATTTCCATAAATACACCAATGTTTTTATCGATCTCTTCTTTTAATCCAATCACCGCAATTCCATCTGGGCGTATGACACGACTTTTTCCTTTTGCATATTGAAATGTGGCCCGCGGTTCGTTGATCCATTCCTTTAGTTCCAATCTTTCTTCTTGCTTCGATATTAATGTCATGGCACATTCAATTTTCGCTAACATTAAACTGTGATATACAAAGGATGCCGAGCGTTTGGACCAACTATTTTTCCAATGCACTTCCCCTCGAAATCCACGAACCATTTCAACTCCTTTTGGTGTTAAGGTATAAATGCGTTGAGGTTTCGCAACTTTTCGTTTCTGATTTCTCGATGATGTAACAGGTAAATACTCGTAACGGATATAGCCCGCTTGATCTAGCTTATATAAACGATTTGTTACAGATTTTTTTGTATAATCCACATACACCTTTTGATGAATGTACTCAATATCCAGGTAGATGTGTGTATGCAAGCTCATGAGTAGTTGTTCATCTGCAATTTGAAATAAAATGTTTCCCATGCCCCTTACTCCTTTTCCCAACTATCGAAAATGCTCACTTCTTCTTGCGGTGTATCCTCTTTTATTTCAACATTTTCTATTTCAATTGATACTGTTTGTTCTTTTTCGATTGTTGTAACAGGCTCTTTTACTGGCTTATTTTCTTTCTTTACTTCTGTTGTTGTCGTAGCTTGCTTTCGGAATGGGATAATTTGCGCTTGATGTGCGGGTTCGACTGGCTTTGTTTCGGAAACCGTTTCTTTCGCCTCTTCATGAGAAGATAGTTTCTTTTCTAACTCATCAAATCCCGATGTCACAACAGGTTCTTCTTTCGATAAGTCGACTTTTCTATCTTGTAGGTATTTACCTTTTCCATATAGAAACTCATCAATTTCCTTGTCGATTTCTGATCCTGCCTTCCCATTTTGTTGCTCTAAAGAATGAATTTTTGCTCTGGTCCATTCATTTGATGCATGAATTTCTTTTTCGTTTTTATAATTCGCCGCTTTTCCATTTGGTAAGTAGCGGTCTAATGGCGGAACACGTATAGTACACCACACATTTTTTGCCTCACCTCTGATATAATCTTGCGTTTGTATGGCTACAACTAAGTTAGGGAGGTTTTGCAAATACTCTGTACGGAATTGCTTTTGCATAATACCCTCTAACGTTTTTGCGGAATTATGACCTTGCCTACAGACAAAGTAATTTCCGCCCGCCTCTGTTAACATGTCTGTTAACTCTCTGTCTAGCTGTCCCGAAACTTGCTGGGTAATCACCCATAATCCAAATCCATGCTTCCGATCCTTTGCAATGATTTTCGGAAGAACGGGTACTGGAACGTCATGGGCTTCATCGATCACGCCTAAATGTAGTTTGGAACCATGCGGCCGTTGTTGGGCGATACGGTGATATTGATTACAAATGTAACCAACTGTAAGTAATGTATCTTCTTTTCCCATGCCCGCTAAATCGTAAAAGATCAGGTGGCCATCATCCATCCACTTCCGAATTTCTAAGGAAAAGCCTGTTTGCCCGTACATACGCTTTAAATACAACGTATTGCGGAAGATATCTAATCGGTTTAAAATCGCTTGTGTGCTGTCTTCTAACGCACTTCCCACTTCATATTTCCAAAAGTGAGAGTAATATTTTTGTTCTGGCCCTTGTAAATTGGCGATTACATTCGCTCGAAACAGTTCATCACTTATGAATAGTGGGATACTTAAAATCGTATGAATTTGGCTCTTATCACAAAGTAACGTCCCAATAATCGCCCTTAGTAATCGTTCTGTTTGTTGGGCTTGCCCTTGAATCATTAACTTAATCATTTCCATAATGGATTCAACCACTGTTTGGATATCTTCATTTGGAAAACGATGAAACAAGTTCAAAGCTGGCGGATGATCTGTGTTTCGAAAACGGATAAAGTGAACCTTGCTCCAATCAACCTGTTTCCCATCCTTTTCCGCTTTTAAGAGTCGATTCATTGCTACATATGCCAAATCTTCCGTCGGATCAAATAGAGACAATCCGCCCGCTTCATTCGGATTTTCTAGCCACTTATCAATAACACTTTGCATCAATCTCATGGCAATGGTACTTTTACCAGACCCAACTTTCCCTGTAATGTAGCCATGATTCTTGAAGAAATCTTCTCGAATTTTTACTAATCGGTCCCTAATATAGGGATGCATTACATGACCAATTGAAATGCCTTCGGCCAATAAATCATCTGGTATCATGTTTTCACCTTTATCTAGATACAAGATGTTTCGCTCTGTCTTGCTGTTTTTATCACCCGTTACATTTGGAAGATGGAACAAGTTTAATAGCTCTGATCCCGTCCAGATCATTTTTCCGTATACGGGATGTGGTACAGCTGGCATACTGCGTCTAAACCGTCTATATCTCAGCTCATTCACATCAGCCATAATACTTGCCACCATATGTCCTAAGTTCTTGATAACAGGTACACCAGGATAATAGTCACTTGCGAATGAAACAGATACTTGAAATGCGACTTCATTTTTGGCAAACCGCTTATTTAATGCGCGAATTTCTTCTTTTTCAAAGGCATCTAGCCCATGCTTTTTCTTCTTTCGAATGGCCTTTTCTGCTTTTCGAATCCCTTTTGTCAGCTGATACCCGTTATCTGGTGTAAAAGCAACATCAACCCATGTCTTTTCTTCCATTGCACTTCCTAACATCGGTAATACATCA